>JAICIT010000153.1 GCA_025960445.1 Bradyrhizobium sp.
ACCCGCTGACCACCCTGGGCGATCAGCTCCCCCGGTTCGCTGGTGAGGTGACGCGCGTGGCGCGCGAGGTCGGAACCGAAGGCCGCCTCGGCGGCCAGGCCACCGTGCCCGGCGTCGCCGGCACCTGGAAGGATTTGACCGATAGCGTCAACTCGATGGCTGGCAATCTGACAGCTCAGGTTCGCAACATCGCCGAAGTCACCACCGCGGTGGCGCGGGGCGACCTCTCGCGCAAGATCACGGTCGATGTGAAGGGCGAAATTCTCGAACTCAAAAACACCATCAACACGATGGTCGACCAGCTTAACGCTTTCGCCTCCGAAGTTACCCGCGTGGCGCGCGAAGTCGGCACTGAAGGCAAATTGGGTGGCCAGGCTGAAGTGCCCGAGGTCGCGGGGACGTGGAAGGACCTCACGGACAACGTCAACTTCATGGCGTCAAATCTCACCGCGCAGGTCCGCAACATCGCCGAAGTGGCGACGGCGATCGCCGGCGGCGATCTGTCGAAGAAGATTACGGTCGACGTTCGCGGCGAAATCCTGCTGCTGAAGGACACCCTGAACACCATGGTCGAGCAGCTTCGCTCGTTTGCCGCCGAAGTTACCCGCGTGGCGCGCGAAGTCGGCACCGAGGGCCGGTTGGGCGGTCAAGCTGTCGTGCCGGGTGTCGGCGGCACCTGGAAAGATCTGACAGACAACGTCAATTTGCTGGCCGCCAACCTTACGACGCAAGTCCGCAACATCGCCGAAGTCACCACCGCGGTGGCGCGAGGCGACTTGTCACGCAAGATCACGGTCGATGTGAAGGGCGAAATTCTCGAGCTCAAGAACACCATCAACACCATGGTTGACCAGCTGAACGCGTTCGCTGGTGAGGTCACGCGCGTCGCGCGCGAGGTCGGCACCGACGGCAAGCTCGGTGGCCAGGCGCAGGTCCCCGGCGTGGCCGGAACCTGGAAGGACCTGACCGACACGGTCAATTTCATGGCGGCCAACCTGACGGAACAGGTGCGTGGCATCGTCAAGGTGGTGACCGCGGTCGCGAATGGCGACCTGAACCAAAACCTGACCGTGAAATCGAAAGGCGAAGTGGCGGCGCTCGCCGACACCATCAACAACATGACCGAGACGTTGGCGACGTTCGCCGATCAGGTGTCGAGCGTCGCGCGCGAAGTGGGCGTGGAGGGACGTCTCGGCGGTCAGGCCAACGTGCCTGGCGCGGCCGGCACCTGGAAAGACCTGACGGGCAACGTCAACCTGCTCGCAGCCAACCTGACGTCACAAGTTCGCGCCATCGCCGAAGTGGCGACCGCCGTGACGAAGGGCGACCTCACCCGTTCGATCCAGGTCGACGCCCGAGGCGAAGTCGCCGAGCTCAAAGACAACATCAACACCATGATCGGCAATTTGCGGCTGACCACCGACGTCAATACCGAACAGGACTGGTTGAAGACGAACCTCGCCAAATTCACCAACATGCTTCAGGGCCAGCGCGATTTGACCACCGTCGGCCGGCTGCTTTTGACCGAACTGACGCCGCTGGTGAATGCCCATATGGGAGTGATTTATCAGGTCGAGAATGAAGACGCGCCGCATTTGCGCCTGCTCTCGGCCTACGCCGGCGATGGCGTCAGTCCGCACCCGCAAATCGTGCAATTCGGTGAGGGCCTTATTGGGCAATGCGCGATGGACAAGCGGCAGCGGCTGGTATCGGAAATTCCCAACGATGTGGTTCCGATCAACTCGGCGCTGCTGCGGGTTCCGCCGAAAAATCTCGTGGTGTTTCCGGTCCTGTTCGAGAACGAAGTCAAGGCGGTGATCGAGTTGGCCTCGATCAGCACGTTCACGACATCGCAAATGACTTTCCTCGAGCAGCTAACCGACAGCATCGGCATCGTGCTCAACAGCATCGAGGCGACGATGCAGACGGAAGGACTGCTGAAACAATCGCAGCAGCTCGCCGGAGAATTGCAGACCCAGCAAAAAGAATTGCAACAGACCAACGAGCAGCTCGAGCAGAAAGCTCAGCAGCTCGCAGAGCGCAACGTCGAAGTGGAACGCAAGAACCAGGAAATCGAACAGGCGCGGCGCGCGCTCGAAGAAAAGGCAACCGAGCTTTCCCTCACATCCAAATACAAGTCCGAGTTCCTGGCCAACATGTCGCATGAGCTGCGAACCCCGCTCAACAGCATATTGATTCTCGGCCAGCAGCTTACGGAAAACCCGGACGGCAATTTGTCCGCAAAGCAGGTCGAATTTGCGCGCACGATCCATGGCGCCGGCACTGATCTCTTGAACTTGATCAGCGACATTCTCGATCTGTCCAAGATCGAATCCGGAACGGTTACGGTGGATGCCGAAGAAATCCTCACCGCAAACCTGCTTGAGACGGTCGGACGTCCGTTCCGGCACGAGGCGGAGAACCGGCAGTTGGCGTTCACCGTCGAGCTCGATCCGAATCTCGGGCGCAGTATCGTGACCGACTCGAAGCGGCTGCAGCAGGTGCTGAAGAACCTGCTGTCGAATGCATTTAAGTTCACTGCGGATGGCGGCGTGCGTCTGAGCGTCGCGGCGGCCGTGGGCGGCTGGAGCGCTGAACATCCTGTGCTCAATCAGTCGGCAGCCGTGATCGCGTTTGAGGTGTCCGACACGGGCATCGGCATTCCGCTGGAAAAGCAGAAGCTGATTTTCGAGGCATTCCAGCAGGCCGATGCAGGCACGAGCCGGAAATATGGCGGCACTGGCCTTGGTCTGGCGATCAGCCGCGAGCTCGCAAATCTCCTGGGCGGCGAAATTCACCTGCAGAGCACGCCAGGCAAGGGCAGCGTCTTCACCCTGTATTTGCCCCTGAAATACTCCGGACCGACGGTCGCGCCGCGGGTCAATTCTTCTTCGCAGTACAACATTGCCCCGGCGCTGCCGACGGCAACGCAAGAGCGCGTCACCGAACAACTCCCGGATGACCGTCTCAACCTCGAACCTGGAGATACCATCCTCCTGATTGTCGAGGATGACCCGCATTATGCACGGGTGCTGGTCGATCTCGCCCGCGACACGGGATTCAAAGTGCTGGTCGCCGCCCGGGGCTCCGAGGCCCTGGACCTTGCAAAGCAATTTCAGCCAACCGCGGTATCGCTCGACGTGTTCCTGCCGGACATGCTGGGCTGGACGGTGCTGAGCCAGCTCAAGCACAACCCGCTGACCCGGCACATTCCGGTGCAGATCATCACGCTCGATGAAGACCGTCAGCACGCATTGGCGCGCGGGGCGTTTTCGTTCGTCAACAAGCCGACCACGACCGAAGGGGTGAGCGCGGCGCTATCCCAGATCAAGGAGTACGCCAAACCGCGCCGCAAACGCCTGTTGATCGTGGAAGACAATGCCGCCGAACAGATGAGCATCAAGGAGCTGCTGGGACACGATGATATCGAAATTGTCACGACGGCAACCGGCGCGGAGGCTCTTTCCACCTTGCGCGAGAATCCCTGCGATTGCGTGGTTCTCGATTTGCGGCTGCCTGACATGACGGGGTTCGAGGTACTGGACCGCATTCGCAAGGACGATTCGCTGTCCGATGTCCCTGTAGTCGTATTCACCGGCCGCGAGCTTTCAGTCGAGGAAGACGCGGAACTTCACACGATGGCAAGAAGCATCGTCGTGAAGGGAGTCGAATCGCCGGAGCGATTGCTCGACGAAACGTCATTGTTTTTGCACCGTGTGATCACGGAATTGCCGGCCGAGAAGCAGCGTATGCTTGAGAAGCTGAACAGTTCCGATGAAGACCTGGTCGGCAGAACGGCACTGTTGGTGGACGATGACGCGCGCAACATTTTCGCGCTTTCCAGCGTACTGGAACGGCGCGGCATGAATGTGCTCACCGCCACCACGGGCAGTGAAGCGGTCGCGCTGGTTGAATCCAATCCGGAGATTGCGATCGTACTAATGGACATCATGATGCCGCAGATGGACGGCTATCAGACCATCGCCGTCATCCGAGAGGACCCGGCGTTCCGCCGCCTTCCTATCATCGCGCTCACTGCCAAAGCGATGAAAGGAGACCGGGAGAAGTGCCTAGAGGCGGGCGCCTCCGATTACCTGGCCAAACCCGTCAATACCGAGCAATTGCTCCTCGCCATACGCATGTGGCTGCACCGCTGATTGGCGTGTCCGATGAACGACCACGAGAAGGTAAACATCCTTTTAGTCGACGATCAGCCAGCAAAGCTGCTCGCCTATGAGGTCATTCTGAAGGAGCTTGGAGAAACTCTCGTCATTGCGTCATCCGGCCGCGAAGCGCTCGAATTCCTGCTTAAGAACGAAGTCGCTGTCATTCTGGTCGACGTCTGCATGCCGGAACTGGATGGGTTCGAGCTCGCCGCCATGATCCGCGAGCATCCCCGGTTTCAGAAGACTGCAATGATCTTTATCTCCGCGATTCAGGTCAGCGACATCGACCGGCTTCGCGGTTATGAAATGGGCGCGGTGGACTATGTCCCGGTACCCGTCATTCCCGAGGTCTTGCGCGCGAAAATCAGGGTGTTCGCTGAGCTTTATCGCAAGACCCGGCAATTGGAGCGGTTCAATTCCGAGCTTGAAAGTCGCGTTCGCGCACGGACAGCGGAGCTGGAGGAGGCAAACGCCAGACTTTTGGAAAGCGAACAGCGCCGCAGTCTGGCTCTAGCCGCCGGCAAGATGGGCTCCTGGGATCTGGACTGGATCAACGGGGACTGGATGTGGGACGAAGGACAATACCAGATTTTCGGGGTCGATCCGCAGCGGTTCGTGGTGACGACTGCCAACGTTCAGGCGCTGCTTCATCCGGACGATCTCAATCAGCTACGCAAGGCAGTCGCCCAGTTTGGCCGAGGCCGGAGATCATATGAAGCCGAGTTTCGGGTCAACCGACCTGATGGCGAGACTCGCTGGTGTGTGGGCAGCGCGGCTGCAACGGTCGACAAGTTCGGGCGCGTGGTGCGCGTGAGCGGGGTCACAGTCGATATCACCGAACGGAAGCGCGCCGAAGAGCGCCAGACGCTGCTTGCGCGTGAAGTCGATCATCGCGCGAAGAATGCTTTGGCGCTCGCGCAATCGATCGTGCGCTTGACACGCGGCGAAGACGTCAAGGCCTACATGCAGGCGGTGGAAGGCCGGATCAGCGCGCTGGCGCGAGTGCACACTATCCTTTCTCTGTCGAGCTGGCAGGGCGCGGAAATAGGCAAGCTGGTCGACGAGGAACTCGCGCCCTATGCCACCGGCGATCAGATCAGTTTTCGCGGTAGCGACATACAGCTGCAACCGGCGACCGCACAAACCTTGGCGCTGGCGCTGCACGAACTGGTCACGAACTCGGCGAAGTACGGCGCGCTTTCCACGCTGTCCGGCCGGCTTTCACTTCAATGGGGCATCGACGGAGATTTTCTCCAGATCATCTGGGAAGAGAAGGATGGTCCTGCTGTCGAAAAACCTGCCGCTCGCGGGTTCGGAACAAGAAGCGTGATCGCCAGCATCGAGTCGCAACTCGGAGGACAGGCCGAGTTCGACTGGCGCTCCGAAGGGCTGATCTGCCGGCTGTCCGTACCGTTAACGGCCGACATCACGGTGCGGCCACCTGCCGAAGCTCGCCAAACTTTCGCGCTGAACGGCAATCGGCTGAGCTGACATCGAGCTATCCGCAATATGGTTATCGAATTGCAAATCCAGGCGCTTCGGCAATCGCCTGCGAAAAATGCTGTCGTGCACCCAAAGCGCACGCAGACCCGCTCTTGCTGATGCCGGTTTAGAGACCAGCGGGTTTACCAGACATTGTTATTTAAAGGACATTCTACACGATTGAGTCCTGTTGTGCGAACGGCTGGGCAGCCGGCCGGCGACGACGCCAAGGCAATTGCGCCAGCGCGTGAACTTTTGGATCGAGATCGTGCAGAAAGCCGATACCTCCTGCCTGTTCGATGAACTCGACGCCGCCCTGCAAAGCGGGTCGTCGGAAAAGCGGTTGGCCATGCTGCGGCACGCCACTGATCTGTTTCTGTTCGAAGTCGATCGATTGAGCGAAGAGCAAATCGGTATTTTCGATGCCGTATTGGTCCAGCTGATTGAGCGAATTGAAGCAAGAGCGCTGGTTGAGATCAGTGAGCGACTGGCCCCGATCGCAAATGCCCCACCCGATCTCACGTTGAGTTTGGCCGGCCACTCCGCGATCGCAGTCGCAAGGCCGGTTCTGAAAAATTCACCGCGCCTCACCACGGCTGACCTTGTCGGCATCGCAAAGACCCAGAGCCAAGGCCATCTTCTGGCGATTTCCGAGCGATCACAAATTGCAACCGCGGTTAGTGATGTGCTGCTTGATCGCGGCGATGACGCCGTGGTCCTTAGCGTCGCCGGGAATTCCGGGGCGAAGCTTTCGGATAATGGCTTTGACCTGCTGCTCAAAGCCGCGGAGAGCGACGACAGATTGGCCGAAACCACCGGGTTGCGGCTTGATCTACCGCTCA
>JAICIT010000154.1 GCA_025960445.1 Bradyrhizobium sp.
GCCAACCACGGCGACCGGGATCTGCGAATTCGTCGGCGTGTCGGTCAAGACGAACTCCCAGTAGGCATAGGGCCCTAGTGCTGAGCGCCCATACGCATCCTCCATGGTACCTCGAACGAACGAGAGCACGGCCTCCTCGTTTGGAACGCACGGGAACGCGCGACTGGCGATGCGAGCCGTGAACGCGCATGAACCCTAGAGCTTTATCCCCGCCCTCGCCGCCGCGTGTCCGACATATTTCTGGGTCTGCTGGAACGCGCCTTCCAGCGCCTTCGCCGTCGACATATCGCTGATTTCGGCGAAATGCGCGGACACCGCCTCGGGCGTCCAGTCGGATTGCGGCAGGTTGATGCCTTCGGTTTCCACGATCCTGATCACAGCGAACGAGCCCGCGCCGGCACCCATGATGGTACGGGTCGGCGCGTCCTCGCCAAGGAGATAAAGTACTGCGGGGGTGATCGCTTCCGGCTTCATCAGCGCCAACGCCTGTGGCGGCAGCAGCTCCTCGGTCATCCGGGTCGCCGCGGTCGGTGAGATCGTATTGACGCGGATGTTGTTCTTGCGACCCTCCTCGGCCAGCACGTTCATCAAACCGACCATGCCCGTTTTCGCTGCACCGTAATTCGCCTGGCCGAAATTGCCGAACAGGCCCGACGATGATGTGGTGACGACAATGCGGCCGTAATTGCGCTCCCGCATTCCGTCCCAAACTGCCTTGCAGCAATAGAACGTGCCGGTCAGATGCACATCGAGAACCTTGGCGAAATCGGTGATTTCCATCTTCGCAAACGATTTGTCGCGCAAGATGCCGGCGTTGGCGCAGAGCAAATCGACGCTGCCCCATTCCCTGGTCGCACGTGCCACCATGGCTTTGACCTGCTCGAAATTCGAGACGTCGGCGCCATCGGCCATGGCGACACCACCGCTTCTCCTGATTTCCTCGACCACGCTTTCAGCCGGCGTCAGCGAGCCTCCGGTACCATCGCGGGCGCCACCGAAATCGTTGACGACGACCTTTGCGCCACGGCTCGCCAACCCGAGCGCGTGTGCACGTCCGAGACCGTTACCGGCGCCGGTTACGATGGCGACGCGTCCGTCAAACCTGATTGTCATGGATTAGCATTCCTGATGTTTGGTTGTCGTTTGTCGACAGATTGCCGGTCTCGCTCGCTCACTTAGACCATCACCGCCGTGTTTCACGGCGATCCAGTCTCAGATAGCAGTGGTGATGGACAGTGGGCCGTGGCGTAACCCCGCCTGCGCGGAGCATGAGGAGTGATGGTGTGGTCAGAACGCGCGTTATACGGGAGATTGGGTTCAGGCAAAATAGATCAAACCGATCCAGTCAGCCACAATCGCCGGCTTGTCCTCGCCTTCGATTTCCACGGTGACATTGGTACGAGATTGCAGCTCTGTGGGCTTACGCAATTTGGCTTCGGCCAGAGTAAAGCGGCCACGGACACGTGAGCCCGCTCGCACCGGCGAGATGAACCGCAGTTTATCGAAGCCGTAGTTGACGCCCATGGTGGTGCCCTCGATTACCGGCATCACTTCGTAAGACATGATACTCATCAGCGACATCGTCAGAAATCCGTGGGCGACCGTGGTGCCGAACGAAGTCTCGCGCTTGGCCCGTTCGGGATCGACATGAATGAACTGGTGATCCTCAATCACATCGGCGTAGAGGTTTATGCGGCTCTGATCGACGAGATGCCATGAAGACACGCCGACCTCGCGGCCAACCATCTCCCGGTAAGCCTTGAGTGAAATCGGCGGTTTTTTCCAAACTTCATTCATCAATCAGTTCTCCGCCGAGCCGGCTGGCCGCAGCTTCTGTAATTCCGGGAAATCCTCTTCACGAAATTCATTGCCCCGCAGAAGATCGCCGCGATCGTTCTCATGCTCCAGCCGACGCAACTGCACGCGCCGAATCTTGCCGGAGATCGTCTTCGGCAGCTCAGTCACCAGTTCTATCCGCCGGATGCGCTTGAAGGGCGCCAAGCGAGTGTGCAGGTGCTGAAAAATCGAAAGCGCGGTTTGCGATGAACTCTCCGCGCTCGATACCAGCAGCACGTACGCCTTCGGGATAGCAAGTCGTATCGGGTCGGGGCTCGGTACCACCGCGGCTTCCGCGACCAGCTCATGCTCGAGCAAAATGCTCTCAAGTTCGAACGGACTGATGCGGTAGTCAGACGATTTGAAGACGTCGTCCGAACGGCCGACAAAGGTCAGATATCCCTCGTCATCTACAGACACCACATCGCCGCTGCGATAGAGCTTGCCGTCGGCGCCGCTCAGCTTACCGTCGTCGCCCTGATATCCCTGCATCAGGCCTGCCGGCCGGTCAGCGCCTAGCACAAGCGTGACTTCGCCTTCGTTGGTGACCTGACCATCGGCATCTGTGATCTGCACGCGGTATCCGGGCATGGGACGCCCCATCGATCCGACCTTTACTTTCTGGCCTGGCGAATTGCCCGCCAGCGCGGTCGTTTCAGTCTGGCCATAGCCATCCCTGATCGTCAGGCCCCAGGCGGTTCGCACCTGATCGATCACCTCGGGATTGAGCGGCTCGCCGGCGCCACAGACTTCGCGCAAGGACACGTCGAAACTCGACAGCTTCTCTTGAATGAACAGCCGCCACACCGTTGGTGGGGCACAAAGCGTCGTCACGCCGCATCGGGCGATGGTCGCGAGCAATCCCTTTGCATCGAAGCGCGGCTGATTGACCACAAACACCGTAGCGCCCGCATTCCATGGCGCAAAAAAGCAGCTCCAGGCATGCTTGGCCCAGCCCGGCGAGGAGATGTTCAGATGAACATCGCCCGGCTGCAGCCCAAGCCAATACATCGTCGATAGTCCGCCCACGGGATAACTACGCTGGCTATGCAGCACGAGCTTCGGTTTTGCCGTGGTGCCGGAGGTGAAATACAGCAGCATCGGATCGTCGGCATTGGTCGGCCCATCCGGCGTGAACGCATCGGCAAATTCGCCGGCTTGCTCGTAGGCCAACCAGCCATCCTGCTTTTCGGACGCATTGACGACGATCCGAATGAGTTGCCCTCCGCCAAGACCGGAAAATTTAGCCACCTGATCCTGAGATGCCACTACCACCCTGGCGCGGCCGCGATCGAGGCGATCGCGCAGTTCATCCGGCGTCAACAGCGTCGTGGCGGGGATCACGACAACCCCGAGCTTCATCGCCGCGAGCATGGTCTCCCAAAGCGGAACGACATTGCCCAGCAACAACAGCAGGTGATCACCACGTTGCAGCCCTTGAGCGCGCAAAAAATTTGCGACCTGATTGGATCGGCGCGACATCATTTCAAAGGATGGCTTGATTTCGCGATTGCTTGCGGCCTCGACGATCCACAGCGCCGCGCGGTCTTTGCTATCCGGATTGCGGGCGAGCTCCGCGTCAAACCAGTCCAGCGCCCAGTTGAACGGCACTGGATCGGGCCAGCGGAAATCCGCGACTGCCTTGTCGTAATTCATCCGATGCTGGAGAAGAAAAGAGCGGGCATGCTGGAACGTCGTCATCGGCTCGCCATCACTTTGCCGCCAGGCTACGGACATGCTTGACGATGCCCGAGAAATCCACGCCGCCATTGCCGGCCGCATCAAATGCCTTGTAGATTTCCTGCGCGTGCTTGCCGAGAGGCGTCGCCGCACCCGCAGTTTTGGCCGCATCCTGCGCCAACGTGAGGTCCTTTACCATCAGGGCCGAAGCAAAGCCCGGCTTGTAATCGTTATTTGCAGGTGAGGTCGGCACCGGGCCCGGCACCGGACAATAGGATGTCAGCGACCAGCATTGTCCCGACGAGGTGGAGGCAACATCGAACAGCGCTTGGTGCGAGAGCCCGAGCTTCTCGGCCAAGGCAAACGCTTCGCTGACCGCGATCATGGAAACTCCGAGGATCATATTGTTACAGATTTTCGCCGCCTGACCAGCGCCGGCGCCACCGCAATGTACGATCTTTTTGCCCATGTTTTCCAGGATCGGCTTCGCCGCTGCGAATGCCTTGTCTTCGCCGCCGCACATAAACGTCAAGGTCGCACCTTTGGCTCCGCCGGTGCCGCCAGATACCGGCGCATCGACGGACGCGATGCCGTGCTTTGCCGCGAGCGCATGCGCCTGTTTCGCGCTCTCGACATCAATGGTCGAGCAGTCGATGATCAACGCACCCTTGCGCATCGTGGGCAAGACCTCGGTCCAGACTGAAAGCACATGCTTGCCTGCCGGCAGCATCGTGATGACGACGTCGGCGCCCTGTGCCGCGCTCGCGGCGGTGTTTGCCAGCGCCGCACCATCGGACTTGGCCTGACTGCGCAAGCTTTCCACCAGATCGAAGCCAGTCACTTTATGACTCGCCTTGACCAGATTGGCCGCCATTGGGCCGCCCATGTTGCCGAGGCCAATGAATGCAATGCTTGTCATGATACAAGTTCCGTCCGTTAAGGAGCTTCTATTTTGTTTGATCGAAAACCAGTTCGTCGGCGCCAATTTCGGCGAAGTAAGGCGCGATCATCTGAGGCGTCAAATCCTCGATCCGCGGCGGCGACCATCGCGGATTCCGGTCCTTATCGATCACGGCCGCGCGCACCCCTTCGCGGAAGTCGTCACTGCCAAATACCTGCAGCGCGGCACGATATTCACGCACCAGACATTCTTGCAATGAGGACGATGCCCGCGCCAGCCGCAGCAGTTTAAGCGCGACCACCAGTCCGCGCGGCGACTTCTCGTTTAGCGTCTTAAGCGTCGATCGTGCCAGCTCCGACCTGTCTGCGCCAAGCGCGGCGATAATGTCCTGCATCCGGTCATGCGCGAACCATCGATCGATTTGCGGCCGCATTGCCGCCACGGGTCCAGCGGTTTCGCCGGTTGCGAAGCCATCAATTGTATTTTTCACGTCGGCGTTGCTCACGCGGGCCTGAAGGCTCACCAGCCTCTCACGCAGAGCACCAAGTTTGCCGGAGGGCACGACCGCATCGGCGAAACGGGAAAAGATTGCGTCCGGACCATTCATGGTGTGGCCAGTTAGCCCGAAGTAGGTGCCGATTTCACCCGGCGAGCGCGAGAGCAGCCAAGTGCCCCCGACATCCGGAAAAAAACCGAGGCCGACTTCCGGCATCGCAAGCCGCGTCCGCTCGGTCACGATTCGGTGTCGGCCGTGCGCCGATAGGCCGACTCCCCCGCCCATCACGATGCCATCCATGAAAGCGACGTAAGGCTTCGGAAACTCCGCGATTCGGGCGTTGAGAACGTATTCCTCGCGCCAAAGAATCTTGCCGAGATCACCCCCAACTTGAGAGCTTTCATAGAGCGCACGAATGTCGCCGCCCGCGCAAAGCCCGCGCTCGCCCGCGCCTTCTAGCAAAATCAGGCCAACCTCCGGATCGACTTCGAATTCATCGAGCGCCTTGTCGACGTCCCGAAACATTTCCAGCGTGACCGCATTGATCGCCTTCGGCCGGTTAAGGCGGATCACGCCGACAGCGCCCTCGCGTCTTGCAATCAGGTCGGGCTCGGAACTTTCGACAGCGGCGCCTCGGGCCGTCATCGCGCGCCCTCGATCAGCTTGCGAGCCACGATCAGCCGCATGATTTCGTTGGTACCTTCGAGAATCTGATGCACGCGTAGATCGCGGACGATTTTTTCGATGCCGTATTCGCTGAGATAGCCGTAGCCGCCATGCAGTTGCAGCGCCTGATTGGCGACTTCAAACCCGACATCTGTGCCAAAGCGTTTTGCCATCGCACAAAGCATCGTTGCGTCGGGATCCCTGCGGTCGAGCGCCGCGGCGGCGCGCCACACGAATGTTCGCGCCGCCTCCAGTTCCGTCGCCATGTCGGCGAGCCGGAATTGCAGCGCCTGAAACTCATCGAGACGCTTTCCGAAGGCTTTGCGCTCTTTCATATAGGCGAGTGACTTTTCGAGCGCGGATTGCGCCCCGCCCAATGAGCATGCCGCAATGTTGATGCGGCCCCCATCAAGCCCGGCCATGGCGATCTTGAACCCGATGCCCTCGTCGCCCAGCCGGTTTGCCACCGGTACGCGCGCATTTTCGAAAATCACCGCCCGGGTAGGCTGCGCGTTCCAGCCCATCTTGCGCTCATTGGCGCCTAGCGAAAGTCCGGGCGTGTCGCCCTCGACTACCAGGGTCGAAATGCCGCCCGGGCCATCGGCGCCGGTCCGCACCATCACCACATAAACGTCGCCCCTGCTCGCACCGGAGATGAACTGCTTCTGGCCATTGAGCAAGTAGTGATCCCCCTCACGCACGGCGCGGGTGCGTAGCGCAGCCGCGTCCGATCCGGAGCCGGGTTCGGTCAGGCAGTAACTCGCCAGCAACTCCATGGTGCAAAGCTTCGGCAGCCACTTTTTCCGCTGCGCATCGTTGCCGTACGCATCGATCATCCACGCTGCCATATTGTGGATCGAAATGAAGGCCGACACGGTCGGACA
>JAICIT010000155.1 GCA_025960445.1 Bradyrhizobium sp.
CACTTCCCGGTGAAGATCCCGACGAGGTCTGCTCGAAATGCACCGACGACCGCAAGGATGCGCCGATGCTGGGCATTTCCTTCATCAGGGATATGAGGCGCGAAGGGCTGAAGTATGAGGACGGCAACGTGCTCGATCCGCGCGACGGCAAAATATACCGGGCCAAAATGAACGTCAGCCCGGACGGCCAGACACTGACGATGCGCGGCTATTGGGGAATTTCACTGCTCGGCAAGAGCGAGACCTGGTTCCGACTACCCGATACGGCGATGGCACAGCTCGATCCCGCGGTCGTCACGAAGTACTTGCCCGCGCAAGCGGCCGCTGCGAAACCGCCAGCCGCGACCAAAAAAGCTGCCGCCCGCCCGCGCTGAGTTTCGCATCGAGATACGCTAACGGCTCGGTGGCGCGGTGTCGATCGGCGCGGCCGGCTCCTCGACAATGTCAGGCTCGGACGGATTAATTTGCAGCACGGATGTTACGGCAGGCAGGGCGGCATCCGCCATTGCAGCGTGACCTTCGGCGGTTGGGTGCACCGCCCCGCCATACACGGCCGAAAGAATACCCCAGGTCGCGTCATGAATATCGGCAGGCTGGCTGGAGGCCGGCAGCCCCTGCGGATACGTCATGGCCGCAAAATAACTATCATTGGCATCCCGGATCCAGCGCGCGCGCGGAAGATAGGCGCGGTATTCCCCCGCGCCACGGCCGCACAGCATCGGCTGGTTCGCGGCGGTGACAATATCGGGATCGAAGCTCTGACCCTGTTCAGAGAAGCATTCGCGATCGAACTCCGGATCTGTGCCCGCGCGCGCGCAGAATCCGTGATCGGCGAACGCGGCCTGATGGAAATCAACGAATGTCATACGGTCGGCGGCAGGATCGCGGCACAGCACGCCTGACTGGCAGGTTGCGAGCGCTCTCAAGCGCGGGAGGAATTCGTTCTGCACAAAGCTGGAGACGTTGGCGAGCCGCTGCGGGTCCGCGTTGAATGATGGATGGATGTCGAAGCCGGCGCGACCGCCACGGCAGGGCACGCCGCCATCCGCCAACGTCGGATTGGCGTAAGAAACGAAAACAACATGCGAGAGGTCGCCGCCGATCATGGGCTTCAGCGCCTCTCTCAGTCGTCCGAAGCTCTGCGGCAGTTCGCGCGCCAGCGCCGCGCGCGAATCCTCGACCGACCCCATTCCTCCGGTTCGCCTGAACAGCGCGCGCTCGGTGGGCGTATCCACGATAACGTCCGCGACCAGTCCGGAGAAATTGATGTCATTGCCCCCGATCGACAGCAAGATCAGATCGAGCTTGCGATCCGGCTGACGCTTCTTCGCAGCGGCGAGGGCAGTCCGCAATTCGCTCAGTTGCGCGTTGACCGTGCCCTGACAGGCGGCGGACGTTTTCGTCGGCGGGCATTCTCGCGCGCGCTGACTCCCGAACAGCCCGTCGGGAATGGTGGCACCGGTGCATGCGAGCGGCAGATAGGTCACCGCGATGTGTGGATATTGGACCGCGAGCGCGAGTGCGGTTCGGGTCTGATAGCTGTACAGCGAACGATGACAAGCTGAATTGAACCACAGCGCGCTGTAGCGTTGCCAGACCTGCAAGCTTTCTGGCGCTTCGCAAGCCCGACCGCCCTTATATCCGGCACGGCTCGGTCGATAATATTGAGCACCCGCCGTACCGAGATAATGGCGGAAGCAAAAGCCTTCGTCAGCCAAGGCAATCGCCCGATCCGGATTGCCTTCGCCGGAGCCAATACTATCGCCAAGCCCGGCGATGAAGATGTCGCGCACCCTGATCCTGGTGGAGACCCGCTGGGGTGTCTCAGCTCCTGATGAGACATCCACCATTGCGACAGTGCTGCGGCCGTACCGTACGCGCATGTTGAGGGGTTCGGCACAATCAAAGGTGAACAGTCGCGGACCATCGCCATCGTCGAAGGTCCACGCACAAGTGGCGCCAACCGGAACGGGTCCTGTCAGCCGAATGGTGACCGGATGGTCCACCGGAGTCAGGTAGCTCTCCTTGACGTTATCGCGTGTGCACGGCTCGCTGACGCGGCCGAACAGATCGATGCAAAGCCGGTTCACCGTGTTTCGTGCCCAGCCGCGGCCGTCGCTTTGTAATTCCAGCGCCTGCTCCGAGGCGAGCACGCTGGAGCCAGCCCCGCTTTGGGAATGGAGCAGGAAATCGCGCTCTTCCCGAAATAGCCTGAAGCGGTTGCGGACTTCCCAGGAAATCTGAAGCGGCAACTCAGGCGCGCCCGGCATGGCTTGGCTGGACGCTGCGGGCGCGGTCTGCGCCACAGCGGACGACGCCGGCAGCACCGCCAGCGCGGTCGCCAGCAATGCGAATCCAATGTTCAAAGCGCGATGAATGGGGGCCATAACGCGTTTGACGTTACTGTTGGGGCGGAAATATGGGGGGTGTCGCATTCAAAGACGCTGTCCGCAGCGCCTCTCGTCTTGAGAGCGAGAGTATCCGCAGGTTTAGCGTCGAGACTGGCGGCTTTTGACAGGTTGCGGAGATTGTTGCCGCTTTACCTGATGGGTTGGTTGTCGGCTCTGCAGCGGCACGGCAACGGAATTTGAATAAGCATCGTTCAGCCTGCGGCGTTCCTGCCAGGGAAGCACCACATTGAGCCAAAGTTCGCGCGTGCCCATGATGCTGATCGAAATCCCGAAGGGGATCACGAAATACAGGATTCGGAACACCAGCAGGGTGGCGAGCATCTCCTCTCTGCCGAACTCCGGCAGCGCGACAAGCATGGCAGCGTCGAAAACACCGAGGCTGCCGGGCGCATGACTTGCGAAGCCAAGCAGCGTCGCCAGAATGAACACCACTGCCAGTGAAATAAAGTCTATGCCGGGCTGCGCCGGCATCAGCAGGTACATCGCCGTGGAGCAGAACCCGAGGTCGACCACGCCGATCAGCACCTGCAGCAGCGTCAGCCGCGCCGAGGGCAACACCACTTTCCAGCCGTGCTGACCGAGTTCACGGCGATTTTTGCCGGTCACCAGCCAGACGAAATAGGCAGCAATGCCTCCGAGGCAGCCGAGCGCGATCAGGCGGTTCACGGATGGCGGCAGCAGATCCATCGCCGAGGCAGCCCAGGGATGCCAGAACATGCCAACCCCGAGCACCACCAGATTGCCGAGCCAGAAAGTCAGGCCGGAAAGAAAGCAGATCTTGGCGACATCGATCGCGCTCAGGCCATAATCCGAATAGATTCGGAAGCGAATCGCGCCGCCGGTAAACATCGTGGCGCCGATGTTGTGGCCGATCGTGTAGCTGGTGAAGCTCGATAGCGAGGCAATCCGATACGGCACATGTTTCTTGCCGATCGTCCGCAGCGCAAAGAAGTCATAAAAGGTCAGCGTACAGAATGCGCCGACCACGCAGAGCGCCGCGAGGCCGATCCGATAGGGGGGCAATTCCGTCAACGCGGTCAGAATCACGCTGGTGTCGACACCACGCAAGGTGCGCACCAGAGTCGTGATCGCAAACGCGATAATGAGTAAGCTCGCCGCGACTCCAAGCCGTTTCCAGCCGATCCATTTATTAAAGCCACGCACCAGCGTGGTCAGCAGTCCGTGCATTCATCCTCCCGGCGGGGCGGCAGTAAGTCAGATCGATCCCGAGCAATTTAGCACGCAAGGATGACAGTCAATCGATCTACGCGAAAAAGTTCCATACGGCAAAAAGCTTTCCCTGTGCAGTCCTTGACAACGGGTTCTGCAATCTTTGATCGGCGCGACAGCCGAGCGGCATATATCTCCTGACCCGCGAAATTCGAGTGACCGCCTACTAATTGCTTCGCCCGCGGCGATGTTCCGCTGTTCCATCGCGAAGGTTTTATGTCGATGCAGGAACGGGCCGGCGGCCGCTTGGTTAGCTCCGCTATCAGCTCGCGAAACATAAATCGGCGTGGCCGCAGCAAGAGAGTGCGAGCCGTGCGGTTGTGTTCCGAGTTTCCGTTTCGAGTTCCGTTCCCAACAGAGAGGAGCATGCGATGGGATTGTTCACCCGAGACATCAAAACGATGAACGACTTGTTCGTGCATCAACTGCAAGACATCTATTATGCGGAAAAGCAGCTCGTCAGGGCGCTGCCGAAGATGGCAGACAAGGCGACCGACGGCCAATTGAAACAAGGCTTCTTGACCCACCTCGACGAAACCAAGAGCCACGTGAAGCGGCTTGAACAAGTGTTCCAGATGCAGGGAGCCACGCCGAAGGCGGTCGACTGCCCCGCAATCGATGGAATCATTCAGGAGGCCGATGAGGTTGCGGGCGAGGTCGCTGACAAAACGGTCCTGGATGCCGCTCTCATCAACGCCGCGCAAGCCGCCGAACACTACGAGATCACGCGCTACGGCAGCCTGATCGCCTGGGCCAAGCAGCTCGGCCGCAACGATTGCGCAAGCGTCTTGCAAAAGACGTTGGATGAAGAAAAGGCAACCGACCAGAAGCTGACCAAGATGGCCGAAAGCAAGGTCAACCTTCGCGCCGCAAGCTAAGGATCCGAGCCAAACCTGATTGAGACAGAGCGTCGCGTCGAGAATATCGGCGCGGCGCTTTTGCTTTGCCTGCCACACTAGCGCGCGGGTAGTCGCGCGGGGTTTGTCACCACGGACACACTTCGATGTTCGACGAAGTGTCTGCCCTGAACAGGACCGATTGTTGTGCGTTGGTTACGCGAAAATGAGGCGACCTATGAGAAGTAGCACCGCGCAATCCCGGCCGTTTTCAAATGCCCCCACAACTTGTCACTCGGATGGCAAAGCGGCCCGGACTGCGCTTGCGACCGCATTGACGCTCGGTGCCATGAGCCTCGGCTATGGCGTGGTTCAGCTCGATGTCACTATTGTCAACACCGCGCTGAGCAGCATCGGCGACTCGCTGGGAGGCGGGGTCTCAGAACTGCAATGGGTGGTCAGCACGTATACGATCGCGTTTGCCGCTTTCATTCTCACCGCCGGCGCGCTCGGGGATCGTATCGGCGCGAAGCGGGTCTTCATGGCCGGGTTTGCGATCTTCACGGCCGCCTCGCTTGCCTGCGCGCTCGCGCCGAGCGCTCCGATCCTGATCGCCTCCCGCTTTGTCCAGGGCCTTGCCGCGGCCATCCTGGTTCCGAATTCTCTCGCGCTGCTCAGCCACGCTTATCCGGACGACAAGTCGCGCGGCCGCGCAGTCGGCACCTGGGCTGCCGGCGCGAGCCTTGCGCTCACCGCCGGCCCTCTGGTCGGCGGCGGCTTGATCGCGCTGGTCGGCTGGCGATCGATCTTCCTTGTCAATCTGCCGATCGGGCTTGCCGGTCTTTGGCTGACCTGGCGCTACGCCGGCGAGACCACGCGATCGCGTCAACGCGAGATCGATTTGCCCGGCCAGATCGCGGCGATCGCGGCGCTAGGTTGTCTTGCCGGTGCCATCATTGAGGGCGGTGTGCTTGGCTGGAGCAATCGCTTCGTGATCGCGGGCTTCGCCGCGTCGGCGGTGCTAGCGATAATATTCATCCTGCAGGAGGCCCGCGCGTCCCAGCCGATGCTGCCGCTGTCGCTGTTCAAGCATCGGATGTTCGCAATGACGTCGCTGGTCGGGCTGCTCGTCAATGTGGCGGTGTATGGATTGATCTTTGTGTTCAGTCTGTACTTCCAGGGCGTCAACCATATGTCGCCATTCGCCACCGGTCTTGCATTCGTCCCCATGATGGGGGCCGTGCTGCCGGTCAATCTGATCGCGCCGCGGATCGCCGAGCGTATCGGCGCTCCCGCGACCATCGCTGCGGGCGCGGCGCTGGCCGCAGCCGGATGCCTTGCGATGCTCGGAATCCAAGCCGGCACAAGCTATTGGGCGATTTGCGTGCAATTGATCGCGGTCAGCACCGGACTTGGATTGCTGGTTCCGCCTTTGACGTCCGCGCTGTTGGGCAGCGTCGACAAATCACGGTCGGGTATTGCCGCTGGCGTCCTCAACGCGACCAGGCAAACCGGCAGCGTGCTCGGCGTCGCCTTGTTCGGTTCGTTGATCGGGCAGTCCAGCGGATTTGTGAGCGGCGTACATGCGTCGCTCATTATCTCGGCGGGTCTGCTGCTTGCGGCCGGCGTGGCAATCTGCTGGGGCGCTATGGCCCAGCAGCAAACGACGGCGACCGGCGGTGCCCGCTGAGCTCAGGTCTTGCGCAGGGCAAAGTGGGTGCCGCAAAAGGCCATTGCCGCGCCGAGACATAGTGCGGCGAGACCGGCGAGGACGCCGGAGAAGGTCGGAATGGGAGTCGGTGCGGAAGCCGCTTGTCCCGCGCCTGCCAGTACCAGCACGCCCACCGCCACCAGGAATTGACGCACTCGTGGCGGAATTCGCCCCGACACGGCGTGATGCATTACGCTGGCGGTGAAATAGCCGCCGGAGAAGCCCACCGTCGCTGTTAGCCACCATGCCACGGCCGCGC
>JAICIT010000156.1 GCA_025960445.1 Bradyrhizobium sp.
ACGACCTTCGCGCCGACGCTGACGCGGCCGTACAGATCGATGACATCCTCATTGCGCATCCGGATGCAACCGGACGAAACATTGGTGCCGATGGTCCACGGTTCATTTGAGCCGTGGATGCGATAGAGAGAGGATCCCAGATACATCGCACGGGCGCCCAGCGGATTTTCGGGGCCGCCTTCCATGTGGCGTGGCAGATCCGGACGGCGGGCGAGCATTTGCGGCGGAGGCGTCCAGGCCGGCCATTCCTTCTTTGCCGAAATCTGCTTGACGCCCGACCACGTGAAGCCGGGACGGCCAACACCGATGCCGTAACGCAACGCCCTGCCCTCAGCCTGCACAAGGAACAGGAACTTGTTTGGCGTATCGATGACAATGGTGCCCGGGCTCTCCTCACCATGATATTCGACGAGTTGCCTCTCGTACCTTGGATTGAAGGCCGGATGCTCGACTTCTCTCGCATCTTCCTGTTGGCGAATGATCTGCTGCGGCGGAACGGCTGACAGCCCCGGACTACGCTGCTGATATGACGGCTGCTGATAGGCAGGTTGCTGCTGATGCCGTCCCCCTTGAGGAGGCCTGTCGCCAAACAGAAACTCGATGAAGCCGCCGCCCATATTGGGGCGCTCTGCAGCGGCTGTTCGCACCAGCGGCGCCTGCTCCGCGGATCGATCCGCGTAGATGACGTTCGGCTCGGGGATAGCCGGGGCTTCCATGCAGTTTGCCGGGTGAAGTCCGCCGCCGAGATAAGAGGCGCCCGCCAGGAGCGCAAAAATCATTTTTTTGAACATCGACGTACTCTGTACTGTTTCGCCGCGCGAGCGCTCCGCATCGAGCGCCCTTGCACGCCACCAGCTAGAAGCAAAACCGCATCGGTTTGGTAAACGAAAATCGCTTTTCGATTCACCACGCCGACAACTCGGGGCGCTTTCGGCAGCTAGGCTTTATTTTCAATGAACGCCGTTCCAGCATGGTTAATCGTCGGTGTGTAACGACACGCGCGCGCTGCTTTCAGCGGCCGGGCGTGAACCCGATGTTAAATCGCGTCCGTCTAAAAGTGGAGAAGTGAAGGTCAGGAATAGTCTCATGCCGGTGCATCGCAAACGTTTTCGTATCGAAGAAGCCTTCGGCGGCGCTGACGCGGCGATGGCAGCTGTGACTGACGGCGAAATCGGCCCGATGCATCGCGAGATCATGAACGAATTGCGCGCGATCCGCGCCCAGATGGCCGAGGGCCGCGGAGCTGTCGTGGGCAGCATTGAAGGATCGATCCTTCGCGAGGTCGAGGGTGCCCCTGCCTTACTCGAAACCTACCGCGCGCAAATCGAGCAATGCGAGAAGCTCAAGGTTGAGCTCGATTTGATTTGTGACGCTATCAACCGTACCAAGCGGGAGATCGCGGTACTGCACGGCACCAGCTTCAACGGCGAGGAGATGGCCAAGGTCAATGGCGAACTCGGCGCGGTGGTCGGTGGCACCGAACACGCCACCCAGCAGATTTTGGAAGCGGCGGAATCCATCGATCAGGCCGCCAGTGCGCTCGGCAAGGTGACATCGCTCGACCAGCAGAAGATCCTCAGCGAGGAAATCCAGGAGCGCGTCGTCTCGATCTTCGAGGCCTGCAACTTCCAGGATCTGACCGGTCAGCGCATCAGCAAGGTGATGACCACGATGAAGTTCATCGAAAACCACATCACCATAATGATGGACATCTGGGGCGGCGTTGATGCGATCAAATCGCATGCACCCGTTCTCCCCGACACCCGTCAGGGTGACGCCAAACTATTGAACGGTCCCAAGATCGAAGGCGACGTCGGCCACGCCTCGCAGGATGATATCGACGCCCTGTTCGACTAATTCAGGCGTTCGATTTGAGTTCGGACATTCAGCGGCGATTGCTCAAAATCCTCACCGCACCATCCGTAACCGAACCGTGCCCTCAGGCGCGCGGCGCACAGCGCACATAGACCATATTGCCATACCGGGTCGCCGCATCGGGATCGATGAAGCGGGTGACCAGAACGCGCCCGTCAAACGAGACGATCTCGCGATCCTGCTCGCCGCCGGCCGGTCCGGGCGGACCGATATAGTTTTTGCCGCTGGGGCTTCCCTTTAGGCGAAGCTCCTGGGGTGTGGCTTGGTCGGCCAGATGCATCACCACCCCGCCGGAGGTGCCGGCGCCGATCACATAAGGCTGCTTGCACTGTGCCTTGGCGGCTGCCTCCGTCCGCGCCCGATCGGCGGGACTCTGGTAGGAGGCCAATCCCCACCGCCCGACAATTTCGTCGGAGCGAATGCTCGCGGGCATTTCAGGCGTCACAGCAGGCTCAGGGGCGGTCGCTGGAGACGACGACAAGGACGGCAGGCTGTAGCTTCCGCATGCGCCCAGGAACAGGGCTAGCGCCGAAGCAATCCCCAGATTGGCAACCGTCCGCGCGCTAAGTGACCTGACCATGGCATTCCCCCGAGCAAATTTGTGGCCGCACCCGTCCTGCAGCCAAGCGCAAAAAAGCTTTCGGAGCAATGACGTCCAGTAGTCGCGCTGGCGGTCTGATTGTTTTCCGGAAGCATCCTATATCGAACTCACCGATGGATTAGCTGCCCTTGCTTGACAGGAACAGCGTCTGGACATATTTCCGGCCGCACAATTAGCACTCCGAAAGGGCGATTGCCAAGGCTCCAAGCTGTTCTGCCCTTTGCGGCATCGAACATCGGCGAATGCCAGTGAGCTTCTAATCGCAAGCTGATCCAGAAACGAACTCCAGAAGGAACCGCCATGAGTAAATCCAAATTTCGTCCGCTGCATGACCGTGTCGTGGTCAAACGCGTAGATGCCGAAGAAAAAAGCAAGGGCGGCATCATCATTCCGGACACCGCCAAGGAAAAACCCTCGCAAGGTGAAATCACCGCGGTCGGTCCAGGCGGCCGCGATGAATCCGGCAAGCTGATTCCCATCGACCTCAAGGTCGGCGACCGTGTGCTGTTTGGCAAGTGGTCGGGAACCGAGATCAAGCTCGATGGCGAAGAACTCCTGATCATGAAGGAGAGCGACATCATGGGCGTGCTCGCCTGATCAATCGAGCGAGCGGCGCATCTGCGGCCTTGTTGACTCAAACCAAACAACGACTCGAAATCGAGACGCATTCAACGCGAACACGCCTGTCGCTGTAACGGCCCACGGTCGGGCAACACCGCGGCAGGCTTCATCAATCACTCAGGAGCGGAAACGATGGCAGCCAAGGACGTTAAATTTTCTGGAGACGCGCGCGATCGCATGTTGCGCGGCGTCGACACACTCGCCAACGCCGTGAAGGTGACGCTTGGGCCCAAGGGCCGCAATGTCGTCATCGAAAAGAGCTTCGGCGCGCCGCGCATCACCAAGGACGGCGTCACCGTCGCCAAGGAAATCCAACTCGAGGACAAGTTCGAGAACATGGGCGCGCAGATGCTGCGTGAAGTCGCCTCCAAGACCAACGACACCGCTGGTGACGGCACCACGACCGCGACGGTATTGGCGCAGGCGATCGTGCGCGAAGGCGCGAAGTCGGTCGCGGCCGGCATGAACCCGATGGACCTGAGGCGCGGCATTGAAATCGCGGTGCACGCAGTGGTCAAGGATCTCGAAAAGCGCGCCAAGCCGGTTGCCTCGTCATCTGAGGTTGCCCAGATCGGCACCATATCGGCCAACGGCGATGCTGCGATCGGAAAGATGATCGCGCAGGCGATGCAGAAAGTCGGCAACGAGGGCGTCATTACGGTCGAGGAGAACAAATCACTGGAGACCGAGGTCGACATTGTCGAGGGCATGAAATTCGACCGCGGTTATCTGTCGCCGTACTTCATCACCAACGCCGAGAAAATGACCGCCGAACTGGAGGACGTCTACGTTCTGCTGCATGAAAAGAAGCTGTCCGGCCTTCAGGCGATGCTGCCGGTGCTGGAAGCCGTGGTGCAATCGGGCCGTCCGCTGCTGATCGTCGCGGAGGATGTCGAAGGTGAGGCTCTGGCGACGCTGGTCGTCAACCGCCTGCGCGGCGGCCTGAAGGTGGCCGCGGTCAAGGCGCCCGGCTTTGGCGACCGTCGCAAGTCGATGCTGGAAGACATTGCGATCCTGACCGGCGGTCAGCTGATCTCGGATGAACTCGGCATGAAGCTCGAAAGCGTGACCATCAACATGCTCGGCCGCGCCCGCAAGGTCGTGATCGACAAGGAAAACACCACCATCGTCAACGGCTCCGGCAAGAAAAAAGACATCGAGGCCCGGGTCGGACAGATCAAGGCGCAGATCGAGGAAACTACCTCTGATTACGACCGGGAGAAGTTGCAGGAGCGGCTTGCCAAGCTCGCCGGCGGCGTTGCCGTCATTCGCGTCGGCGGCGCAACCGAGGTCGAGGTGAAAGAGAAAAAGGATCGGGTCGAGGACGCCCTGAACGCTACCCGCGCCGCCGTGCAGGAAGGCATCGTGGCGGGCGGTGGCGTCGCGCTGCTGCGCGCCAAGAAAGCGGTCGGCCGCATCCACAACGACAACGCCGATGTACAAGCCGGCATCAACATCGTCCTGAAAGCGCTGGAGGCGCCGGTCCGCCAAATCTCCGAGAACGCCGGGATGGAAGCCTCGATCGTCGTCGGCCGGATCCTCGACGATAAATCGGAGACGTTCGGTTTCGACGCGCAGACGGAAGAGTATGTCGACATGGTTGGCAAAGGCATCATCGACCCGGCCAAGGTGGTGCGCGCCGCGCTGCAAGACGCTGCCTCGATTGCCGCGCTTCTGGTGACGACCGAGGCCATGGTCGCCGAACTGCCAAAGGAGCCGGCACCGCCGATGCCCGGCGGAGGTGGCGGCATGGGTGGAATGGGTGGCATGGGCTTCTAAGCCGACGCCCGTTCCAGCAAAACCAGAGTCGAAAGAAGGTCGCCTCCGCGCGGCCTTCTTTTATGGCAAGAACGTCCAGCGTCACTGCCGATTCTATCCTCGAGGAGCTTACATGCGCGCGCTTCTGTTCTGCCTAATCGGCCTGGTGATGGTAACCGATGTCGCGTTTGCCCAAATGAAGCTTTCGCCGAAAGCCGCGCCGAATGTCAACGAGATCAGATATTTCAGTTCGATGGACGGGGTGCTGGACGGCGCCGACGTGATCCTGAAAGAGACCAGACAGGGCAAGGTCGTCACCTCCGCCGTTATCGATGTCTGTTATCCAATCGACAGAGGCTCGGGTCGCATGGACCGGTTCGTCGCCGATCTTGCGGTGAATGGCCAGTCCATGACCGGCAGCACGCAAAGCGCCGGGCAGAAATCGCCAGTGACGGTAAAACTCACGCGCAAGCCGACGGGGGATACCTTCGAATTCAAGGGCCAGATCAGCGTCGGGCAGAAGGTGAACGAAGTCGTTTCATCAGACAATTCCGACCTCAGCGAAAAGGAGTTCACTGACAATCAGGCCGTTGATGATGGGATCAATACCGCGCCAAAAGATTTTACTGAAGTGTCTCCGGAAGCTATCGCCGTGAGGGTAAAGCTGGATACGGCTGTGGATTTCCTGAAAGGGCTGAAGGGACAGGAGCTGGAGGTCGCTTCCAACAGTCTCACCGTCACCTGTCAGGCGCTTCGCTCCGGCGAGCAGACCATCAACATGTCGGCCGATCCCGAACGCGTCTCCGCTCTGGTGGCCAAGTTCAAGTCGCAACCCGGCGTCGTCGCCGCCGGCTGGACCGGCGGAATCGTCGACATGGAACGCGCCATCCGATTTCCGGCGACCGAATGGCGCAACGGAGACAAGATAAATAAGGAGAAGGTCGCGGACGCCATTGCCCGGGTCCTGGCAAGAACACTGTCCGCGAAATTGTCATCTTCAGCTTGGAGCGCGAACACCGGAGCGCTGAAACTGAGCTTCAAACGGCCGAGCCAGCTCATTCCCGCGCTCGATCTCACCGAAACCATTGAGATCACAGCGTTGGTGGCTCCCGATAAACCCGGCGGATTCGATCGGCTGATGCTGTGGATCGGCAATCCTGCCATTTCAACAGCGGACGAGAGTAGCGGCGCGAAACTTAATCTGGCCGAGGACTCCGGTGGCGAGGAGGAAGGCGAGCCCAAGGACGACAATGGTTCGGTCGAGGCGCTGGCAAGGGAATTCAAGGGCCAACCCTGGGATTCCGACAAGGCGGCCTGGAAATAGACGGCCTGAAAAAATAAGATGCGCGACTAACTCAATTGGTATTGATGCGGAAGCGTAGCGGCTTGGCGCCGATAAAAGACACCAGGTCATCCTGCCGCTTCCAGCTCGAAGCTTCGCTCAGCGCAGCGATCAACTCATCGTCCGCTTGCGCCCGCGCCGCAGGACAGGCGCGATCCTCGACGGGTCCCGCCACAAAAATCACGGTGTTGCCGGCGACCGAAAACTGTCCCTTGGCGCCCTTGCACCAGAGTTCAAGAACGGC
>JAICIT010000157.1 GCA_025960445.1 Bradyrhizobium sp.
CCGTCATTGACGTAGCGGTCGTTCGGGCAATCCATCGTGACTTCGAACCCCTCCGGATAGCCAGCCTCGGCAAGCAGCTTTTTGGCAGTATCAGGATCGAATTTCGGCCGCGTGAATTCTTTCGAGAGCGGGAACAACTGCGGCGCGATCATCAGCGCCGATGGCGTCGACAGCCCGCGCATCACGCGATTTTTGATCAGGTCGACATCGATCGCCTTGAAGAAGGCCTCACGGACACGAACATCCTTGAACGGATTCTTGCCCTTGACGTTCGAATACAGGAGTTCGTCGCGGACCTGGTCCATGCCGAGAAAGATGGTGCGCAATTCCGGTCCGGTGAGAACGGTCGCGGTGCCGCTGGAATTAACGCGCGCGATGTCCTGGATCGGAACCGGTTCGATGACGTCGACTTCGCCCGAGAGCAGCGCAGCGACGCGCGTGGCTGCCGATGCGATCGGAGTGAAGACGATTTCCTTGAGATTGTGCTCGGGCTTGCCCCACCAGTTCGGGTTGACCTTGAACACGGTCTTTACACCCGGCTGATGGCTCTCGATGATGAACGGTCCGGTGCCGTTCTCATGTAGCGAGGCATAGCTCGGCGTCGTAGCGGAAGCTGGCGTCGGGGCGACCGAGTTGTTCTCCTCGCACCACTTCTTGTCCATGATGAACCAACCGTCCCATTGCGAAATGAGAATGGGATTGGGCGAGTCCAGCATCACGTCGACCGTGTTGTCGTCCACCTTGACGAATTTCGCGTCGGCCGGAACGTTGCTGGTGAAATTCGAGCCCTTGGGATCACGCACGCGGGTGGCGGAAAAGATCACATCGTCGGCGGTGAAGGGATCGCCGTTGTGGAATTTGACATTCTTTCGCAGATGGAAGCGCCAGTGTGTTGGAGTCAGCGTTTCCCAGCTTTCCGCCAGCGCGGGGACAATCTTCAGATTCTTGTCGCGGGTTACCAGGCCCTCATAGACATGCGCATGATGGGCGATGGTCGTCGTTTCCTTGAGCGTATAGGGATCGAGCGATTTGAGGTCGCCCTGGTTGGCGTACCGCAGGGTCTGAGCCGATACCGGCGAGATTACAAAACTGGCGATCGAGACTAAAGCCGCTGCAAGCAACGTTTGACGTACCGACATATCTTCACATTCTCCGCTGGGTACCGTTCAATTCTGCATTATTGACGGCTCTGCCGAACCATGTTGCCAGAGTTTGGCCGCCGCGCAAGCGCCATTTCCCGGAAGCCCGATCCCGTTTGCGTCGCTGTGCAGCAATAACTAGGTTCAACCCAGGCGGCGAGAGCAAGCGCGTCAGTTTGAATTTGGAGTGCCGGATGGCGGAACTTAAGGCCGACGTTCTGGTGTTGGGTGCGGGCATGGTCGGAGTGAGCGCCGCCCTGCACCTGCAGCAGCGCGGACGCGACGTCATCCTCGTCGACAGGCACGCGCTGGCTGGCGAAGAGACGAGCTTCGGCAATGCCGGAGTAATCGAATGCGCCTCGGTCTTCCCGTATATGTTTCCCCGCGATATCGGGCAAATTCTGCAATACGCGCTCAATCGCGCACCCCAGGTGCACTATCAGTTTTCCGATTTGCCGGCCTTTCTGCCTTGGCTGGTTCGCTACTTCATTGCCTCCTCACCTGATCGAACGATGCATAGCGCGATGGCCGAGTTGCCGCTCATTCGGCGCAGCCTGATCGAGCACGAGGCGCTGATGAGCGAGGCCGGAGTGCCCGAGCTTTTGCGGCGGACCGGTTGGCTCAAGCTGTTCCGCTCCGACGCGACATTGGCCAACGCGGCAAAGGATCTGGAGCGAGCCAGGCAATTTGGCGTCGCCGGCGAGGTTCTCGACAGCGCGGGGATTGCGGCGCGCGAGCCGAACCTGAGCGGACAATTTGCTGGCGCGGTTTATTTGCCAGCGCCTGGGTTCGTGCCCGATCCCGGAGGGCTGGCCAAGGCCTATGCGGCGCTGTTCGAACGTAAGGGCGGACGCTTTATCATCGGTGACGCAGCGACACTTCAGCGGGACGCCGCTGGATGGCGCATTGCCGCATCGAATGGCGCGGCGGTTGCGCGCGAGGCCGTCGTGGCGCTGGGGCCGTGGTCCGATCTGGTATTTCGGTCGCTTGGCTATGCCATCCCCCTCGGCATCAAGCGCGGCTATCATCTGCATCTGGCGGCGCGCGGCAATGCCGTGCTCCACCATCCCGTGCTCGACTCTGACCTGGGCTATCTGTTGGCCCCGATGAATCGCGGCATACGCCTCACGACCGGCGTGGAGTTTGCCAGGCGCGATGCGCCTCCCAGCCCGGTCCAGTTGGGGCGCGTGTTGCCGCAGGCGCACAAACTGTTTCCGTTGGGGGACGCAATCGATGCAAAACCGTGGATGGGCGCGCGGCCGTGCTTGCCCGATATGCTGCCGGTGATTGGAAAAGCGCCCCGCCATCGCGGCCTGTGGTTCGATTTCGGCCACCAACACCACGGATTGACACTGGGGCCGGCGACCGGCCGTCTATTGGCGGAAATGATGACGGGCGAGACGCCGTTCGCCGATCCCAGCCCATTTGCCGTCGAGCGGTTTTATTGACCATATTAGGGCAATCGGTCCGCCCCCAGCGGCTCGCCGCGGCAGCTCCGCTTGCGTAACGCAACCTATACCGGTGATACTCTCGATCGGGTCAGGAAGCACTCAGGAGCGGACATGAAAGTTAACGTTGAGGTCGATTGCACGCCCCAGGAGGCCCGGCAGTTTTTTGGGCTTCCCGATGTGCAGCCGATGCAGAACGCTGTGATGGAAAAGCTGCAGCAGCAATTGACCAGCAACATCGAAAAGGTTGCCCCTGAAGCGCTGATGCAGAGCTGGTTCGATCCGAAGATCGCCGAACGGTTTCAGGACATGTTCGTGACCATGGCCGGACTCGGCGGCACCCGCTCCAGCGACAAAAAATCCGGCGACAAGAAATAGCATGCCGCCTGAACCTGGCGAACCGCCGGCGATGGAGCGACTTCGTCCGCCGGGGCTAGGGATGCTGCTCGCGGAGGCGAGGGGCATCTTTGAGTTGAATGCGAGCCTGTTGCTTTCGCCGCTGTTGCTGCGCGCGCCGCGAGGCGATGGCCATCCGGTTCTGGCGTTGCCGGGATTCCTTGCCAGCGATCTTTCGATGGCGCCGATGCGGCGCTATCTCAGCGAACTCGGCTACGACAGCTACGGCTGGGAAATGGGCCGCAATGTCGGCGGTGTTTCGCGCATGCGTGCCGCGTTGCGCGACCGGCTTGCGGAGATCCATGACGCGACCCACCGCAAGGTCAGCATCGTCGGCTGGAGTCTGGGCGGGGTCTATGCGCGCCATCTGGCGCTGCAGGCACCCGAGCTGGTTCGATATGTCATTACGCTCGGAAGTCCATTTGCAAACGATGTGACGGCGACGAATGCTACGCGGCTCTACGAGGCGCTGTCGGGCGAGAGGGTCACAGCCGATCCCGAGCTTCGCAAAGTCATCGCCGGAGATTTGCCCGTTCCGACCACCTCGATCTATTCTCGCGCTGATGGCATCGTGAACTGGCGAACGTGCCTGTTACGTCCGTCCGATACCGCCGAAAACATCGAGGTGCATCTTGCCAGCCATGTCGGACTGGGCGTGAATCCGGCTGCACTTTGGGCAGTTGCCGATCGTTTGGCCCAAAGCGAAGGGCAGTTCAGGCAATTTGATCGATCAGGTCCGTTTGCCATTGCATACTCACCTCCGGAGAATGCACAATCCTGATCCACCGTCCTGAGTTCGGGACCGTCTGAACGCCAGAAGCGCCACCAAGGCGACGCGTGATTTGCAGCGGGAGGGGACTATGAGTGATGCCAAGAAGCTATCCTCGATGGACGCCTCGTTTCTATATCTGGAAACGCCGGAGATGCCGATGCATGTCGGGAGTATGGCCATCTTTCGTCTGTCACCGGATTACAAGGGGGACTTCTTCGAGGATTTCAAGGCCATGATCGCCTCGCGCCTGCATGTCGCGCCGATTCTGAAGGCGAGACTCGAAAAGGCGCCGCTGGACATCGATCATCCATCCTGGGTCGAGGACGATCAGTTCGATATCGACCGTCATATTTTCCGCGGCAGCCTTCCGGCTCCGCACGACCGCGCGACGCTGGAACGCATTGTCGGCTGGATGCATGCCAAGCTGCTCAACCGCGCGCGGCCGCTCTGGGAGTTTTATGTCTTCGAAGGCATGAAGGACAACGAGATCGGGCTTTATTCCAAGATGCATCACGCGTGCATCGACGGCGGCGCGGGCGCGGCGCTGACCAATATGATCTACGACCTGACGCCGGTGCCGAGAAAAGTCGAGCCGCCGAAGGCGAGGGCGAAGCCCGGCCAGGAACGGCGAGACATAGCCGCCAATCTCCTCGATTCGTACCAGCAGCTCTGGACCCAGCCGTTCGATGCCTCAGCTGCCGCCAAAGGCATCGACCTGCCGCGTTCCGGAAAAAGCGATCTCGGATCGATCCTGTTCGACAACGCGATGTTCCAGATCGAAAGCGCGGTGAAATTCGTCGGCAGCGTCCCGACGATGCTGAAAAGCGTGTCCGACGTGGTCGGAAGGATCACCGATCCGAAATCGCGCGACAGCATCGCCAGCATGGTGTCGCCCTCGACGATCCTCAACAAATCGATTTCTTCGGAGCGCAGCTTTGCTGGCGTGTCCATTTCCTTGAGCCGTGCCAAAGCACTGGCGAAACAGGCGGGCGGCAAGCTCAACGATGTGGTGTTGGCGCTTTCAAGCGGTGTGGTCCGGCGTTACCTGCTCGAACAGGGAGCACTGCCGGCAAAATCGATGACGGCCGCGGTGCCGATTTCGCTGCGAGAGGAAGGCAACACCGACGCCAACAACCAGGTGTTCGGCATGATCTGCTCGATTGCCACCAACATCGAGGATCCCAAGGCGCGGCTTGAGGCGATCATTGCCCAATCCACCAAGTCGAAGGAAATGACGCACCCGCTGCGTGCCTTGATGCCGCAGGTTTCCAACCTCTCGATGCTGGGAGCGCCGATGCTGGTGCAGATTTTGGCGCTGCTATACAGCCGCTCAAGCCTGTCGGATGTGCTGCCGCCGGCGGCAAACATTACAGTGTCCAATGTGCCGGGTCCGCGCCAGACCCTCTACGCGGCTGGCGCGGAGTTGCTGCACATCTTCCCGGTGTCGATCTCGACTCACGGCATTGCGCTGAACATCACGGTTCAAAGCTATCGCGATCAGCTTGATTTCGGCTTCATCTCGGGCGCCAACATCATTCCCCACGTTCAGGTGCTCTGCGACATGCTGCCTCGTGAATTCGCCGATCTCGAAGCTGCGTTTGCGCCACCTGATCTGAAAAGCGCTGCAAGCTGAACGAAGTGCACGGTCGAAGCAGCAAGGCCGTGGCCGGCAATTCATTCTGATTGAGAAAGATATCTGACATGATCGAAATGCCGGCCCCGCAATTCGTGCAAACCAATGGAATTCGGATGGGCTATTACGAAGCCGGCCCAAAGTCCGATGCTCCGCCAATTATTCTGTGCCATGGCTGGCCGGAGATTGCGTTTTCATGGCGTCACCAGATCAAGGCGCTGAGCGAGGCCGGCATTCGGGTGATAGCACCGGATCAGCGCGGCTATGGCCTGACCGATCGGCCCGACCCCGTAGAGGCTTATGATATCGAGCACCTGACCGGCGATCTCGTAGGTCTGCTTGACCAGCTCAGAATCGAAAAAGCGATTTTTGTCGGCCACGACTGGGGCGGGTTTGTCGTCTGGCAAATGCCGCTGCGTCATCCTACGCGCGTCGCGGGCGTCGTCGGGATAAACACGCCGCACACGGCCCGGCCGCCGGTGGACCCGATCGAGCTTTTTCGAAAGAGGTTCGGTGAGCACATGTACATCGTGCAGTTTCAAAACCCCGGGCACGAGGTGGACAAGATATTCAACGGCCGGGTCGAGCAGACATTTGACGCCTTCATGAGAAAGCCGGCCCCGCACGTCGATACCACGCCGGTTGAGCCGCCAACCGCTGGCGTCGGCGCTTCGCCGAGGCTCAATCTGGCGTTTCCGCAGATGATCGCCAATTACGACGCCAGGCACGATCCGCGGACGCCGATCCTTTCGTCGGAAGAAAAGAAGGTGTTCGTCGATACCTTCACCAAAACCGGCTTCACCGGCGGCATCAATTGGTACCGCAACATGTCTCGCAATTGGCAGCGCTCGGCCGAGCTCGACTACATCGTTCGGGTGCCGTCGCTGATGATCATGGCCGAAAACGACCGCGTGCTGCCGCCGTCGGCGGCCGACGGGATGGAGAAGATTGTACCCGATCTCGAGAAGTACCTGGTCCGCGACAGCGGCCATTGGACGCAGCAGGAAAAGCCGGACGAGGTCAGCGACAAACTGATCGAATGGC
>JAICIT010000158.1 GCA_025960445.1 Bradyrhizobium sp.
CTCCAGAGCCGAGCGCAGCTCGACTTTATTGTGGCCAAGTTTGGCGCGCGCGAGCTGTCCATAGTACGCGGTCTGATAACGCGCCGCGGCTTCGTAGTCGGCGCGCATCTCGTCTCGGTCGCCAAGCGCTTCCGCAGCGCGGGCTCGCCAGTAGTTGGCCCGCGCAAGCACGATCGGGTTGCTGGACCCGTCGTCAATGTGCGCGAAGTGCTTGCGGGCGGTCGCCGCATCGTTCAGGTAGCGCAAGGCGATCCATCCCGGAACGAAATGGTATTCCGCCCGGTAATTTTCATTTGCCGGAACTGCGGCATCACGCACCACTTCATAAGCGTTTTTCATTTCCCCGAGATCAAGCAGCTTACGAGCGAGAACTCGTCGCTCGCGCCACCATTCGTCGGTATCCTGAAGTGCCATGCCCTCTGAGCGGGCTGACAGCATCAGGTGAGTTGCTTCGGCGACGCGATCGTTTCGGATCAACCAATGAATGCGGCAGAGGACATAACCAAGATCCTGGCGCGCATCAGTGGCGACGTCGTCGAGCAGCTCCAGCGACTTTGTCCCGTTGGACATCACCGCGGCGCACGCCTTCACGATCGAAACATCATCGCTGCCAAGGCGTCGGGCGGCGCGCATCGCTCCCGAGACGTCCTTCGCACCGATGCGCTTGTCCATGCGCGCCCGATGATCCTCGCGCGACACGACGTCGTGGAATACATCAAGCGCGCGTGCCTCCGAGACTTCCGACAGTTCATCAGAGCGCCAGGCCTTGCGAACCTCTCGTTCGGCAGCGTCTCGATCTCCCGTAGCAATCAAAGAGCGAGCAAGTGCAAACCTGCCGAGCGCACTCGCCGGTTGACCATCTACAAATCGGAGCACGGTCGCAGGATCTGTTTGCTCTTGCCAGAGACGTAGTTCAGCGCGCCGGCGCAGTAACCGCATGCTCGGCCAGCCGGGGTTCTCGGCAATGAATGCCGCATAGCGAGCGAAGTTTGATTCGCAATTCGGGTGGCGGAGCGTGAACCATTCGACTAGTTTACGTGCGGCCCCGTCATCGATCGTTTGTTTTACGATCGTTGCTTCACCGATTTTGGATTTGCGAACCAGATCGATCGCCTGCCTGACACCAGCAAGTTCAGGCGGAACCGAAACGGCCGGCGCCGTAGGTGTACTGACGGCCGACTCAGGTTTGCGCGCTGCCGCAGCAGAGTGCCTGCTTTTCTTTGATGAATGGCGCTTGTGACCGGCGCCTCCATTATCCGCTTTCTTGGCATGGTGATGCTTATGGCCGGCAAATGCAGGCGTGCGGTCGGAAGCTGCCGCGAGCATCACAACGGCAACGAAGCAAGTCAGGGATCGGATGCGCTGGCTCATTCGGACCTCCGGGAATCCACCGGCAGGAAGACATGCTCCGAGCCGGTAGACTCCGTGGACGTTAACACGCTGGTGAATCTCAACTGTCGCGGATCGGCAACACGGCGGGGAAAAGAGGGGGTATTCGAGTTCGGTGGGAAGTGGGCTCCCGACCCTTGGATATCGTTTGGTTGAATAGCTCTAGCGACTCGACGCTATCACGTCGGCCGCACTGGAGCTACGCACGGATTTACCGGATTGCAGCGTTCGATTTTGGCAAGGCGGGCCATCAGAGCAATAAGCTCGTGACTCGCACTGAGCTCCAATAAGGCTGGACGTCAGAGCAACCGCCGAAGCGCGCCGATCAAGGTTAATGCCAATTGCCAGTGTTCGGAGCGGCCGCGTCTAAAGATTGTCCGGCGTGCGCAGTGGCGATGATTTGTCTTCGTTCAGCAATTCTTGTTCAGCAAGACGCCAAAACTCGTCCTGTCTGCCTTCGGGCTTTCCGGCCTGCTCCCAAAGTTCATGGGCGCGAACGCGTATCTGCTCATCTGTCAATGTCATGGCGTGCTCCACTGGCGAGGTCTGGCGATCCCCGCATGCGTTTCGGAAACGTAATCCGAAGCTGCGTCGAGCGTTCCAACAAATGTGTCCGGAATAGAACTGCACCGATTCCTATTTGACCGCGCCGCCCGTGATCCCGGAGATGAAGCGATCGAGGAAGAGGTTATACGCAATCGCCACTGGCAGCGCGGCGATCAGCGCGCCCGCCATGATCTCGCCCCAGAAGAACACGTCGCCGCGGATCAGGTCGGTCGACACCCCAAGCGTGATCGGCTTCTGCGAGGACGAAGACACGAAGGTCAACGCGTAGACGAACTCCTGCAGCGTAAGTGTGAAGGTGAAGATCACTACCGTCAGGATGGCCGGCAGCGACAGCGGGATCGCCATCTTGATAAACGCGCCGAACAGGCTGCAGCCGTCCACGATCGCCGCCTCCTCGATCTCCGGCGGCAACGCCTTGAAGAAACCCATCAGTAGCCAGGAGCAGAACGGAATCGTGAACGTCGGATACACCAGTACCAGCGACCACATCGAATTCTGCAGGCCGAGGTCGGCGATAATCCGCGATAGGGGCAAGAACAGCAGAGTTGGCGGCACTAGATAGGTCAAGAAAATCGCTATCCCCAACGCTTCGCCCTTGCGACTGGTCATGCGCGCCAGGCTGTATCCAGCCGGCACGGCAGTCACCAGCGTGATCCCGGTGACGCAGAGACCGATAATCAGCGAGTTCAGCAGCCAGCGCGCGAACAGCGTTTCCTTGAATAGATAGACCAGGTGTTCGAGGGTTGGCGGTTCGTTGAACCAGAACGGAACGTTGCTGACGTCATAGAGATCGCTGTTCTGTTTGAATGCCGTAATCACCATCCAATAGAACGGGAATGCGGCCAGTATCACGAAAAATGCGACGCCGAAGAAAAACGCAGTCTCGCGGAGCGAGCGAATTAAAGCGCGTGGCATCTCAGATCTCCCGACGACGAATGAAGCGCAGCATGACGATCACCACGACGAGCAGCACCGGAAGCATGAACAGCGAGATGGCGGCGCCATGCGACACATCACCGGAGACGATGCCGGTCTGAAAACCAGCAAAGCCGAGCACCGAGGTTGCGCCGACGGGGCCGCCCATGGTCAGCAGAAAGACAATCGAAAGATCCGTGAACGTGAACACGATCCCGAAGATCAGGCCGATGGTTACGATCGGCAGGATCATTGGCAGGATGATCTGGTAGTTGCGCCGCCAAAAGCCGGCACCATCGACTGTGGCGGCATCAAGAACGTCCTGCGGAATCGCGGTTATGCCGGCGAGGAAGATCACAATGGCAAATGGGAAGAAGCGCCAGGCGTTGATGATGATCACGCACAGCATCGCCAGGTAGGGATTGCCGAGCCAGTTCGGCGCGTCCTCGCGAGCCAGGATACCGGCCGCAATCAATGTCCAATTGATCACACTGTAAAGCGAATCGAACATCCACTGCCAGGCGATTGTGGCGAGCGCGACCGGCACCGCGAAAGGCAGTATGATCAGCGCCCGTACGACCTTTCGGCCGGGGAAGGGCCGCAACAGCAGGAAGGCGCCGAACTTTCCGAGCACTAGACCGAGCAGTTGCGATCCAAACGTAAAGACAAAGGTGTTACCCAGCGTCTGGAGAAAACTCGGATTTTCGATGATCTGCTCGAAGTTCGCCAGACCGACAAACTGCCAGGTTGGATTGTAAATCGTGTAAGCGCTAACCGAATAATACACCGCGAGTAGAAGAGGCAATCCGACCAGCAGCAGGACATAGATGATCGCCGGCGCGATCAGGATATTCTCGAGCACCTCGCGCCGGTCCAGCATGAAATGAAAGCGGGAGACCGGTTTCGTGATAGGTTCTGCGATGACCGCCATCGGTGAAATCCCGGTTCAGTGACGACTGGCCCGATGGCCGTTCTTGTCGAAATGGCGCAGCGCGCTGTTCTTTACTGCGAACGGATGCCACTCTCCGGGCCGAATGCTTTCTTCGGCGACGTGGGCCGGCGGCAACTTCGCCGTGATCGGCTGCTTTGATTCGAAGCCATCCATCACGCCGTAAACAATTCGCTCGGACCCGAGATATTCCGACCGGTCAACACGAAACGAAAATTCGGTCGCGGCGCCGTTATCGATCATATCCCTGGGCAGGAAATTTTCGGGACGAAAGCCGAGATAGCCGCCGCCGTTGTGCGTGACGATGTTCATTGGCGGCGCACCCACAAACGTCGCGACAAAAAGGTCGGCGGGATCGTCATAGATTTCCGTCGGCGTGCCCACCTGCCGAACCCGTCCGTGGTCGATGACTGCGATACGGTCCCCCATACCCATGGCTTCGATCTGGTCGTGGGTAACATAAATCGTGGTGAGGCCCACGCGCTGCTGAAAGTTCTTGATCTCCTGTCGAGCCGAGGTGCGCAATTTCGCATCGAGGTTGGATAGCGGCTCGTCGAGCAGGAGCGCAGTTGGCTCTCGAACGAGGGCGCGTGCCAGCGCCACACGTTGGCGCTCGCCGCCGGACAATTGGCGTGGCCGGCGATCGAGAAGGTGGCCGATACCGAGCAATTGGGATGCCCACTGAACCTTCTTTTCGATTTCATCCCGGGGCACGCGCTGGGTGCGAAGCGGAAATGCGATGTTGTTGCGCACCGTGTAATGCGGGTAGAGGCCGTAGCTCTGGAACATCATCGCCACGCCGCGGGCGCGCGGCGGGATGTCGTTGACGACATGGCCGCCGATCAAAAGATCGCCGCTCGTCTGCTGCTCGAGCCCGCAGATGATGCGCAGGAACGTCGTCTTGCCGCAGCCCGATGGGCCGAGCAGCACCATGAACTCGCCGTCCGGCACGGTGAGCGAAATACCATCGACGGCGGAGATCTCGCCGAATATTTTTACGATCTCCCGTGTCAATACCGCAGCCACTGGACCTCCAGAATTCATTTGCAGGGCTACTGCCGTCAATCACTCGACGCAGCACCCGATCCAATTTTGCCGATAGCTAAAACCGTTGCTAACCCGGACCGCGCATCACTGTGCGGTCCGGACGCCGGCATCAGATCTTGCCATGCCACTTCTTGAAGATGGCTTCAGCCTGTTGTGTGGCCCACTTGACCGAATCTTCCGCGCTCATCGCGCCGGTCGCTGCTTTCGCCATCATGTCGCAGATGACGAAATCATTGTAGACCTCGTCAACAGCCGGCCAGGACGGACCCGGGTAGCCGGGAGACGCCGACCATTCGTCAGATCCCTGCAACACTGCGAGCTTGTCGTTTGGCGTCGAGGTGGGATCGTTGGACAGGATTGGCATTGGCTTCGGCACGAGGTTGGCGAAGCAGGGGTTGTTGTATCCTTCGCTCGCCTTGAACGCTTCGGGCCAATGATCCGCGTAGTATTTGAGGAATTCGATCGCGCCCTCCTTGTTCTTGGCAAACTTCCAGATGCCGTAAAATTCGGACGCGCCGCCCATGATCCGGCGGACCGGTCCCTTGGGCGGCTCCATTACGAACGTATCGTCGGCGCCTTTCTTGTTGGCTTTTTGATACGTCCGGTACGCCGAGATCGGATTGATGATCATCGAGCCGATCCCCGATGCCAGATATCTGTTGTTGCTCGAGTCATCCCACGACAGCACTTCCGGCGTCATCGCTTCCTTGTAGAGCGCGGCGACGAACTTGACGGCTTCAACCGTTTCCTTGCTGTTGAGTACGACGTTCTTGGCTTCGGCATCCTGAAGGGCGCCGCCGAAGCTCCACAACAGGCCGCGCCAGGTGGTATTCGGGTCGTTGCTGTGCCCGAGTGAAATGCCGACCGGATGGCCTTTGGCTTTCAGCTTGGCGCCCCCGATGCGCACATTGTCCCAGCTATCCGGCTTCATCCCGATTTCATCCCACATGCTCTTGCGATACATGGAGGGAAAGTTGATGTAGAAATCGGGGAACGCTGACCAGGTCTTGTCGTCCTGATTGTAGCCGATCTGCCGGCCAATCACGCTGACCTTGCCGTATTTCTTCTCAACTGCATCGACCAAGCTTGTCACATCGACGAGGAATTTGCGGTAAAGGTGCGCGCCGCCTGCGCCGTTCCAGCCGAACAGGTCATGACCGGACCCGGCCGACGCTTCCGCGGCCGCGCGAGCGGCGACGTTAGCGACGGGAATGTGGTCGACGGTGACCTCGATCTGGTTCTTCGATCCCCAGTCCCTTGCGAAATCGTCGAACCACTTGTCATATTCCGGAACGAAGTGACTCCACTGCACGATCGACAGCGTCTTGGTATCGGCCATGGCGCGGCTGATGAATGGTGCGGAAATTACAGGAGCCGAGCCGGCGGCTAGAAGGGCGAGTCCCGTGTCCTTCAAGAGCCGGCGCCGTGTGACTCGCAACTTGGTCGAGTTCATCTGCGATTCCTCCTCCATTTGGTTTTCGGGTTCGATCAGGCTGATCCCGATGAAGGATTTGCCTTCAACCCCCTTTTTTAGGTGCAC
>JAICIT010000159.1 GCA_025960445.1 Bradyrhizobium sp.
ATTGACAAAATTCTCAAAGGCTCCAGACCGGCCGACCTCCCCATCGAGCAGCCGACTCGGTTCGAGTTAGTCTTCAATTTAAAGACCGCCAAGACGCTCGGACTCGAAATTTCGCCCGCAATACTCGCTCGTGCCGACGAAACGATCGAATAGCAAGCCCCTGTCCGCTTCTGGCTCTTTTCAGACATGGATCGATGTCCGACTTGAGTCCGTTGTGCGCATCAACGCGGACTCTGCCAACTGCTACAGATTTATGGTTCACGCCCTCGGCACGTCTACCGTTATGCGCTGACGAACACGAGCAGCGTGCCGTTGGCGTCATGGGGCGGCACGCAAACCGCGCCGCCACTTCGAATCGCAACATTGCCGGCAGCGCTTTCGGCAGCGTTGAGATTGGATGTCGCAAGCACGAGAGCCGCACCACCGCGCTCCGGCAATCCGGCCAGCGAAACGCCGGGATATCGCCGACCCAGATCGTCCCTTGTCATGAAGATGAAATCGGCGCGATCCGAACCGGATGGCACTGCGACGGCGCCGTCCGTTTCCACCCTGACGGCCTGGTCAATCAATCGACCGAGATGCGCAGCGTCTTTCGCGGGCTCCGGCGAAACCACCAGCACCTGTCGGAGCCGCTGCGTCCCGTTGGCGTGTTTCATCAGTTCGGGAATCCAGACGGCCTCGCGCGTTTTGTGCTGACACGCGAAGATACGAACTCCCGCGGGGGCTTCCTCAATGGGCCACTGGAAAATCCTGAACTTCGCCGCAGCGGCGCTGCCGTTCGGCATCGTGACCGGCCGCTCGAAATCGATCGGGCCGAGCGCCGCATAGCCACGGCGCCGAATTTCCTCAGCTCCAGCGGCGGAATCCACCGCAGTAAAGGCGATGCGCTCGATGCCCTCGCCGCGCTTGGCGAGAAAAGCGCGCGCCGGCGCATTGTGCTCGGTGTCGGCAAGCACGCCAAGCAGTTCGATGTAATCGGGATCAAGCATGATGGTGTAGTTGCCCGATCCCATCTTGGCGCTGTGCGTTCCGCGCGGTGATAGGGTGAAGCCAAGGCGCTTCCAGTTCGCGGCGGCGCGGTCGAGATCCCTGACCATGATGACCGCGTGATCGATCCCGACTATGTTCTTGAGCGTCACTCTTTTCCCCCGAGCATGCGTTCGACGTATTAAGCTAACCAGACGCGGCGTGCTCTCACAAGCCAACCAGCGCATACAAGGAGGACGATGATGGATAGCGCAAATGTGCGCTGGCCCGCCTCGCTGTGGGCCGCGGCGACCGCACCGGGTCCCGACCTGCCCGAACTCGTCGGCACCACGGCGACTGACGTCATCATTATCGGCGGCGGCTTTACGGGACTCTCGACGGCGTTACATCTGCGCGAGGCAGGCGTCGAGGTCGCCGTGCTCGAAGCCATGGAGCCCGGCTGGGGCGCATCCGGCCGCAACAACGGACAGGTGATTCCAACGTTGTCGCGCCCGGACCCGGAGGAGATTGTCGCCCGGCATGGCGCGGCGGGGGAACGATTTGTTGCGCTGCTGCGTGACAGCGCTTCGATGCTGTTCGATGTCGCGCGGCAATATCAAATCAATGCCGAGCAGGAACAGACAGGATGGGTGCAGCCGGTGCATTCCCCCGGCCGCATTCAGATCGCGGAGCGGCGCGTGCGGCAGTGGTCCAAATACGGTGCCGAGGTGGAGTTGCTCTCCCGCGACCAGACCCGTGACATGCTTGGCTCCGATGCGTGGTACGGCGGCTTCTGGAATAAAACCGGTGGTCACATCAATCCGCTCGCCCTCGCCCGCGGCCTGGCGCGCGCGGTGCTGGAGCGTGGCGGTCGCATCTATGCGCGTTCACCCGCAATAAGCTTCACGCGTCACAACGGCGGCTGGCTGGTCAAGACAGCGAATGGCGAGATCACTGGCCGGGCCCTGGTCGTTGCGACCAACGCTTATACCGGCGAGTTCTCCAGATCATTGATGCCGGAGATGGCGAAGGAAGTAATGCCGGTGCTGTCGTGGCAAATGGCCACGCGGCCGCTATCGGACACAGCGCGCAAGACCATTATTCCCGGCCGGCAGGCGATGTCCGATACGCACGGCGAACTTTATTTTGCACGTTATGATGCGCGAAATCGTCTGGTGACCGGCGGAGCCGTCATCGGCAACAGGCCCGAGCAACTGAAGCTCATCGTGGCTGAGCGGCTCCAGCGCTTGTGGCCGCAGATCGGTCCCGTCGACTTCGATTTCGTCTGGAATGGCTATGTCGGAATGACCACCGACTTTCTCCCGCGCATTCACCGGCTCGGACCCGACGCCTATGGCTGGACCGGCTGCAACGGCCGCGCCGTCGCGCTTTCGATCGGGCTCGGGAGCGAGCTGTCCAAGGCGGTGCGTGGCGTGCCCGACGTCGAGCTGGCGCTGCCGTTCTCCGAGCCCGCGCCGATAGCTGCGCACGGGCTACTGCGGCGACTGGCGCCGTTGATGCTGATGCTGTATCGGCGTCGCGATGCGCGCGAGATCGCTTGAAACGAAGCCGGCGCGATGCGGCCCCAGTCCTCGCATTCCGTCTCCGAAGTGAGCACGGCGAAATCACCCGCGAACGACAGCACAAATGCCGAACTTGGGGTTGGAGCCCTCCGCGAAATTGGCTAGTAATCCGACGCGATCTACGCGGTTGGGGCTGGGAATGACCTATTGTTGCGGGATTTTGGTGCGAGACGGTCTGGTCATGATCGCCGACACAAGGACCAATGCCGGGCTCGACAACGTCTCGACATTCCGCAAGCTTCATGTCTTCACCAAGCCCGGTGAGCGCATCATGGCGATCGCGAGCGCCGGCAACCTCGCCATCAGCCAGTCCGTGCTTTCGACCCTGACCGAAGGGCTGGAAGATCCCGACACCGGCGACATCGAAACACTGCTGAATGCGCCGACCATGTTTCAGGCCGCCCAGCGCATTGGCCGGGCGATTCGCAGCGTCCACTCCACCGAAGGTATCGCGCTCAAATCGGAGGACATCAGTTTCGACGTATCGTTCCTGTTCGGCGGCCAGATCAAGGGCTCGCGGATGCGGCTGTTCATGGTGTACCCGGCCGGCAACTTCATCGAATGCACCACCGACACGCCGTATCTGCAGATTGGCGAGCACAAATATGGCAAGCCGGTCCTCGATCGCGCGATGCACTACGATGTTGAACTGTACGACGCGCTCAAGACCGGCCTGATCTCGATGGATTCGACAATGCGTTCCAACCTTGGTGTCGGTCTGCCGATCGACGTGCTGGTGGTGAGGACCGATGTCTGCGACGCCGACCTCAACCACCGCATTGAGGCGGGCGAACCTTATTTTCACGATTTGCGTTCGCGCTGGTCTGCGGCGCTACGCGCGGCCCATCAGAATATTCCACGACCGCCCTACAAATCCGAAACATAATCAAAACTAAAAGGCAGGAAACATGACCGAGGCAGCAAACAAGATCGCCGTCGTCACCGGCGCAGGCACCGGAGTAGGTCGCGCGGCGTCCCTGGCGCTGATGAAGGCCGGTTTCACCGTGGTGCTCGCCGGAAGGCGCCTGGAAATGCTGCAGGAGACGCAGAAGCTCGGCGACAATGTCGGCAAGAGCCTTCCGGTGTCCGCCGACATGACAGATCCCGGCTCGATCGCCGCGCTGTTCGCGAAAGTCATGGAGGTCTATGGCCGGCTTGATGTACTCTTCAACAATGCCGGCATGGGTGCGCCGCCGGTGCCGTTCGAGGATTTGAGTCTTGCGCAATGGCAGGCGGTGGTCTCGACCAACCTCACCGCGCCATTTTTGTGCACGCAGCACGCCTTTCGCATCATGAAGGACCAGACCCCGCGCGGCGGCCGCATCATCAATAACGGCTCGATCTCCGCGCACGCGCCGCGGCCGTTCTCGTCCGCCTACACTTCGACCAAGCACGCCATCACCGGGCTGACCAGGGCTACCAATCTCGATGGCCGCGGTTACGACATTGCCGTCGGACAGATCGATATCGGCAACGCGGCGACCCCGATGACGGATCGCATGGTGGATGGGGTACTGCAGCCCGACGGGCGCAAAATACCGGAGCCGCGCATGGATGCCAAAGCGGTCGGCGACGCGGTCGCTTACATGGCTAGCCTTCCGCTCGATGCCAACGTGCTGTTCATGACGGTGATGGCGACGAAGATGCCATTCGTCGGACGCGGCTGAAGCGAGCCAATATTCAGGCCTTGTCACGCGCGAAGCGGATTGCGTCGACGGCAGCGCTCGCCCCATAATGCTCCGGGGCCTCGTCCGGCCTCGGGGGGATCATGCTTCAATTGCAATCCGCGTTCGGCGTGTTCGCGTTGCTCGCGATCGCGTGGGCCGTTGGTGAGAACCGTCGGTCGGTGTCGCTGCGACAAGCAGCGATCGGACTTGCCGCCACGCTGCTGACCGCCATCGTTCTGATCAAAGTGAACGTGGTCGCGCGCGGCTTCGGCGTTATTAACGATGCGGTCGGAGCCATTTCTTCGGCCTCGCGCGCGGGCACTTCGTTTGTGTTCGGCTATCTCGGCGGCGGCGCGCTGCCGTTCGATCTCAAAGCCCCCGGCGCGGAGTTCATTCTCGCCTTTCAGGCGCTGCCGATTGTGCTCATCATGAGCGTGTTGACGACGCTGTTGTTCTACTGGCGCATTCTGCCGCCCGTGGTACGCGGGATGGCATGGGTGCTCGAACGCACCCTCGGTGTCGGCGGCGCTGTGGGACTTTCGACCGCTGCGAATATTTTTCTCGGCATGGTGGAAGCGCCGCTATTCATCCGACCGTACATGGCGAGCCTCACGCGCAGCGAATTGTTCCTGGTAATGACGGGCGGCATGGCCGGGATCGCAGGCACGGTGCTGGTGCTCTACGCAACTTTCCTGGCGCCCGTGATACCCGACGCAGCGGCTCATTTTGTCATTGCCTCGGTGCTCGGCGCCCCCTCGGCGATCCTGATCAGCCTGATCATGGTGCCGGAGACCAGTGACAAGAGGACTGGCGGCACCCTTGCCGATCCCGACATTCACGCGTCCTCCACCATGGATGCGATCGTCAAGGGGACCACGGCCGGCGTCGAACTGCTGCTCAATATTATCGCGATGCTGATCGTCCTGGTGGCGCTGGTGTATCTTATCAACGCGATCATCGGGTTGCTGCCGGATGTCGGTGGCGCACCCATTTCGCTGCAGCGAATCCTGGGGTACCTGATGGCGCCGGTGTGCTGGCTGTTGGGCCTGCCGTGGCCGCAGGCAATCACGGCCGGCAGCTTGATGGGCACCAAAACCGTGCTCAATGAGCTGATCGCGTATGTCGACTTGTCGAAGCTCGGCGATAACGCGCTCGATCCGCGCTCGCGGCTGATCATGCTTTATGCGATGTGCGGTTTCGCAAACTTCGGCAGCCTTGGAATCATGATCGGCGGGCTGGGCACGATGGCTCCGCAGCGCCGCGACGAGATCAATTCGCTCGGATTGAAATCGATTGTCTCGGGCACGCTCGCGACGTGCCTGATGGGCGCGATCGTGGGGCTGTTGACGTGATTGCCGCTGTCATCCCGTTGCAAGTTCGACGGTCTTGAAGTCGGCGGGAAGGATCACTTCAAGCAACTCGACATCATCGGAATAGTCCATGATTAAATGCTTGATCCGCGGCGGCTGGGTCCATGCGCTGCCCTGTTTCATCAGCGTCTCGCCCTGCCCTTCCATGTAGGTTTTGACCCAGCCCTTGAGCACATAAACCATCTGAAATTCGACGTCGTGGAAATGCAGTTTCGAAACTTCGGCCGGATTGCATGGCCCGACCAGCCGGATCACATGCGCCCGCGCCAGGCCGCGGCTCGCCTCGGCGATTCCAAGGTCGCGATAAACCGCGTAAGCGCGCAACCCATCGGGCTTGAAGTCCTCGTCACGGTGATGGCTGATGGCAATGCGCTGTTTCGGCCGCGTCCGTTTGGCCGTAGTGACACCGGGCCGCTCGGCCTTGCGATGTTTGGCACTCACTGGTTTTCGCGCGCTGGATACGCCAGCGATTTTTCGGCCGGCGATTTTGCGGCTGGATTTTTTCTGCGCGGCGGTGCGGGCCGCGGCTCGCGATTTCGGCTTCTGCTTGGCCATCCGGTGCCTCCCCATTCCAGGCGCACCCGCTTTCTGCAAGGCGCCATTCGATGCACGTTAGTCCCTCATCAGCGACGCGGCAACGAACTTTGCCGAATGCGAAGTCTGGCCTCCAGCCTACTATTCTGACGTGCTTTTTCCTCACGCGAACCGGCGTCTACTTCGCTCGAAAGCGCTCTAATGCAGCCGGAACACGCCGTCGACTGCGCGGAGTTCAGCCGGCTTGATCAATTTGGAATGCGCGAC
>JAICIT010000160.1 GCA_025960445.1 Bradyrhizobium sp.
AGATTACCTGTCGCATTCGCACGGCGAAGGCTTCTTGCGTTTCTTTGAAGAGCGCTGCCAGGAGCAAGGTATCTATATCTTCGACGAACCGGAATCGGCGCTGTCTCCATCTCGCCAAATCGAATTCCTGAAGCTGATGCGCCGGATGGATGCCTCCCAGCATTGCCAGATCATCATGGCCACGCACTCACCAATGCTGATGGCGTATCCCGACGCACGCCTGTTCCGTCTGTGGAAGTATGGACTGGAGCCGGTAAGTATCGAACAGACCGATCATTACAGGGTGATGCGCGAATTCTGCGCGGATCCAGCCAGCTTCATCGAAGCGGCAATAGATGAATAATCAATCCGCATCGGTGACGCGGCGCATCGGGCGCAACACTTTAGGCCGACCCAGTGTCAGCTAGACGAGACCGTAACATTCGACTCCCCGCGCCGTACCTCAGGCGGATATGGCTCGACGCCGGTCGGGTGACTGACCGCGCCGCGTATCCGTTCTGCCTCTCATATTTGCGGGACGATTTCGAGCTGAGCTTCGATCGATCCATCACCATCATCGCGGGAGAGAATGGCACCGGTAAATCCACCTTGCTGGAGGGTATTGCCGTGCTCGCGGGATATGACGAAGCGGGCGGCGGCAAGGGCTATATGCCCGTCGATCATTCGAAGGCGATCGAGAAAATGGGCGGGCAGCTTTCAAAGGCGCTGCGCGCCGCATGGCTGCCGAAGATTACGAACGGCTGGTTTTTTCGGGCGGAGAGCTTCTTCTCGGTTGCGCGCTACCAGGACGAGGTCAACATGGAATATGGAGGAACGCCGCCTGATTATCTCTCCCATTCCCACGGCGAAGGATTCCTGCGGTTTTTTGAAGAGCGCTGCCAAGAGCAGGGTATCTTTATCTTCGACGAACCGGAATCGGCGCTGTCGCCGGCACGTCAGATCGAGTTCCTGAAGCTGATGAGCCGGATGGATGCGGCGCAAAATTGCCAGATCATCATGGCCACGCACTCGCCGATGCTGATGGCTTATCCCAATGCGCGCCTGCTGCGGCTTTCGAAATCTGGCCTGGAGCCGGTGACCATCGAAGAGACGGATCACTACAAGGTCATGCGCGAATTCTGCGCAGATCCGGTGGCGTTCGTGCAATCGGCAATGGAGAAATAGTTCGCGGGGCACTTATCTGGCCGAATCTCGCGACGGCCAAACTCGTCTACTCGGCCGCTTCGCTTGCGCCGCCTTTCCGCGACTTGCCTATCTTCGCCAGCACCGGCGCCAGGAATTTGCCCGTATAACTTCTCGGCGCCTTGACGATGTCTTCGGGCGGACCCCAGGCTACGATCTCGCCGCCGCCATCGCCACCTTCAGGACCGAGGTCGATCACCCAATCCGCGGTCTTGATGACCTCGAGATTGTGCTCGATCACCACGACGGTGTTTCCCTGCGATACCAACTCGTGCAGCACTTCCAATAGCTTCTTCACATCGTGAAAATGCAGCCCCGTGGTCGGCTCGTCGAGGATGTAAAGCGTACGGCCGGTGGCGCGCTTCGACAATTCCTTCGCCAGCTTGACCCGTTGGGCCTCGCCGCCCGATAGCGTCGTGGCCTGCTGGCCGACGTGAATATAATCGAGGCCGACGCGGTGCAGCGTCTTGAAGGTTTCGCGCACGCGCGGGACCGCCTTGAAGAACTCGGCGGCTTCTTCCACCGTCATGTCCAATACATCAGCGATCGATTTACCCTTGAACAGCACCTCCAGCGTCTCGCGATTGTAGCGCTTGCCCTTGCAGACGTCGCAGGTGACGTAAACGTCCGGCAGGAAGTGCATCTCGATCTTGATAACGCCGTCACCCTGGCAAGCCTCGCAGCGACCGCCTTTGACGTTGAAGGAAAACCGCCCCGGCTCGTAACCGCGCGCCTTTGCCTCGGGCAATCCCGCGAACCATTCGCGGATCGGCGTGAACGCACCGGTATAGGTCGCGGGATTGGAGCGCGGAGTGCGGCCGATCGGGGACTGGTCGATATCGATGATTTTGTCGATATGCTCCAAACCCTCGATGCGGTCGTGCGGCGCGGCGCCCTCGCTGGCGTTGTTGAGCTTGCGCGCGATCGCCTTGTAAAGAGTATCGATCAGCAGCGTCGATTTGCCGCCGCCGGAAACGCCGGTGACGCAGGTGAAGAGGCCCAGCGGAATCTCCGCCGAGACGTTCTTCAGATTGTTACCGCGCGCGTTGACCACCTTAATCGTGCGACGGTGATTCGGCGGTCGACGTTCGGGGATCTCGACGGACAATTCGCCCGTGAGATATTTGCCGGTCAGCGAGCTCGGACTATTCATGATGTCGGCGGGCGTGCCTTGCGCGACGATATGGCCGCCATGCATGCCGGCACCCGGGCCGATGTCCAGCACATGATCGGCGAGCCGAATCGCATCCTCGTCGTGCTCGACGACGATGACCGTGTTGCCGAGGTCGCGCAGCCGCTTCAACGTCTCCAACAGCCGCGCATTGTCGCGCTGGTGCAGCCCGATCGAGGGTTCATCCAGCACATAGAGGACGCCGGTCAAACCGGAGCCGATCTGTGAGGCCAGCCGGATGCGCTGGCTCTCGCCGCCGGACAGGGTACCGGAGGCGCGCGCAAGGGTCAGGTAGTTCAGGCCAACATCGAGCAGAAAGGACAACCGCTCGCGGATTTCCTTCAATACGCGCGCCGCAATTTCGTTTTGCTGTGCGTTGAGAGCTTTCGGCACAGTCTCGAACCACTCGCCGGCGCGGCGCACCGATAATTCCGAGATCTCGCCGATGTGCTTGTCTGCGATCTTGACGCACAGCGCTTCCGGCTTCAGCCGATACCCTTGGCAGGCCTCGCAGGGAATGTCCGAGAAGTATTTGGCGAGTTCCTCGCGCGCCCATTCGCTCTCGGTCTCGCGATAGCGGCGATCGATGTTGGTGATGACGCCCTCAAACGGCTTCCTTGTGTCATAGGAGCGCACGCCGTCTTCATAGGAGAACTTGATCTCGTCCTCGCCGGAGCCGTGCAGGATGGCGTTCTGCGTCTTTTTCGGCAGGTCCTTCCATTTGGTATCGAGCGTGAACTTGTAGAACTTGCCGAGCGCGGTGAGCGTCTGGATGTAATAGGGAGAAGATGATTTGGCCCAGGGTGCGATCGCGCCCCTGCGCAAAGTCAGCTCCTTGTCGGGAATCACGAGTTCTTCATCGACATGCTGCTCGATGCCGAGCCCGCCGCAGGAAGGACACGCGCCATAGGGATTATTGAATGAGAACAGCCGCGGTTCGATTTCCGGAATGGTGAAGCCGGATACCGGGCACGCGAATTTCTCCGAAAACAGAATCCGTTCAGGCCCGCTCTTGTCGTGGATCTTTGCCGTCTTCTTGTCCGGCTTTTTCTCATCGGCGGCGGAGGCGGGCGGATCAGCATATTCGATAACGGCCAAGCCTTCCGCCAACTTCAGCGCGGTCTCGAAGCTCTCGGCCAAACGCTGGCCGATATCCGACCGCACAACGATTCGGTCCACGACTACGTCGATATCGTGAGGGAATTTCTTATCCAGAACCGGTGCTTCCGCCAGTTCGTAAAACGTCCCGTCTATCTTGACCCGCTGAAATCCCTTCTTGAGATATTCGGCGAGTTCCTTGCGGTACTCGCCCTTGCGGCCGCGCACGACCGGCGCCAGCAGATAAAGCCGGGTGCCCTCGGGTAATGCGAGCACGCGATCGACCATCTGCGAGACGATCTGGCTCTCGATCGGCAACCCGGTTGCGGGCGAATAAGGAACGCCAACGCGCGCCCATAACAGCCGCATGTAATCGTATATTTCGGTCACCGTGCCTACGGTCGAACGCGGATTCTTCGAAGTTGTCTTCTGCTCGATAGAGATCGCCGGTGACAACCCATCGATCTGGTCGACATCCGGCTTCTGCATCATTTCCAGGAATTGGCGCGCGTAGGCCGACAACGACTCGACGTAGCGGCGCTGTCCCTCGGCGTAGATGGTGTCGAACGCCAACGATGATTTGCCCGAGCCGGATAAGCCGGTGAAAACCACGAGCTTGTCGCGCGGGATTTCCAGGTCGATGTTCTTGAGGTTGTGCTCGCGCGCACCGCGAATCGTTATCGCGCGCGTCCCGGAGCCCACAGTCGATTGGCGCTTCGCCCTGATCACTTCATCCATGTCGCGATTTCCGGGCACGTGACCGCGCCGTGTTTGACGCACACTTCCGGAACAACCGGGGTCGGACGCCATCGGATAAACTCAGAACGTAGGAAGAACGCGCAGGGATTTCCAGTGCTTGCTGCATCCAATCAACTGTTTTGCGCATGCCGCGTGTCCGCAATCTGATCGTTGGAGAAGGATCTTCGATGGCGCCTGACATGCCAAAAGCGCAAAGAAAAAGGCCGGCGCAAGGCCGGCCTTTCGAAATTGAAGATCAGTTCGGGTTGCGATCAGTACTTCGCGACCACCGGACCGCCCCAGCGGTAGTTCACGCGAACGGTTGCCATGTCCACATCCTGACGGATGCGGTCGCTTGCCGTGAACGTGCCCGCCGGAACACCAAATGTGCCCACTGCGGTGAAATCGACGTTGCGGTCGCCCATGAACAAGTGGTCGTACTCAAAGCCAACCGACCAATTCGGAGCAAAGCCGAATTCAACGCCCGCACCAACTACAGCGCCCCAGCGCGTTTCATTGGCTCGATCGAACTGAATTCCGGTGGGGATATCGAACGTCCTGTAGTGGTCGCTTGTGACCGCTGCGCCGCCCTTCACGTACAGCAGGGCATTGTTCCAAGCCCAGCCGACCTGACCGGTGAACAGGCCGATGGCATCGATCTTTGATTCGTTCCGGAACCCTGATTGCAAGCTGGTGTTCGAACCCTTGAGGTCAGCCCAGTTGCCCTGTGCTTCCAAACCGAAAACCCAGGAACTCGCCTGCCAGCGATAGCCGATCTGACCACCGACTGTGCCGCCCGTGGCGTCATGGCAACCTTCGGCCGCGGCAGGAATCGGACCCAAACCGTCGTTTATGAGATCCCAGCATTTGTGGCTCCAAGCGCCGCCGCCGTTCAGACCGATGTAGAAGCCGCTCCAATCGTAGATAGCAGCGACCATCGGGGGCGGTGCCTTGGTATAGGGGCGTGCCGCAAGATCAGCCGCTGAAGCAGGCGCGGCCAAACCCAACGCGACGAGAGCAACCGTACCAAGCAAAATCTTCTTCATCGTAGGTCTTCCTTCCGGGAAGTGTTTCAATCCGTCGTGACCCGCATGGCCAGCAAATCTGAGTGCGAATATACCCGCTTTGGCCAGAAAAGCCGTCTCCGAAATGCAACACTCGCTGGCGAAGTAACGCTGGCCCAACCCAATGATTCATCGACGGTTTAGGGGAACTCGCGGGAACCCTGACATGGTTCAGGCGCGCAGCTTTATTTCGATACCGCCGCGCGTTTCCTTTGGCCGGAACAAAACTGGAACAGGTCGAGCAGAGGTGCTATATGTGGATAACCGGGTATCATCGGTCTTGTGGGACTGGCGAGCGTATAGGGTCCGCCCGGGTGGTCCCCATGGGGATTTTCAACAGGCCGGGCGTCATAGCCGAAAGGCTCAGTCGCCGGCCAGGGTATTTACGAGAGTGGAGAGCGGTATGGCGGGAAGCGTAAACAAGGTGATTCTGGTCGGAAATCTCGGCAAGGATCCCGAAATTCGGCGGACCCAAGACGGCCGGCCCATTGCTAACCTCAGCGTGGCGACCTCCGAGACCTGGCGCGACAAGGCGAGCGGCGAGCGGAAGGAAAAGACCGAATGGCATCGGGTCGTGATCTTCAATGAGGGTCTTTGCAAGATTGCCGAGCAATATCTGAAGAAGGGCGCCAAGGTTTACATCGAAGGCCAATTGCAAACTCGCAAATGGACTGACCAGAGTGGCGCCGACAAATACTCGACGGAAGTAGTGCTTCAAGGCTTCAACTCGGCACTGACAATGCTGGATGGCCGCAGTGGCGGCGGCGGCAACTTTGGCTCCGATGATTCCGGTGGCGATTTCGGCTCAGGCGGTCCCTCCACGGCCGCACCACGAAGGGCGGTCGCAGCCGGTGCTCGCAACAGCGATATGGATGACGACATCCCATTCTGAGAGGCCGCTGAATGAACCTTGGGGCCGTTGCTGAATGCCGCCCCCGCGATTCCGCTTCACGCGTTTGCGGCGATGAGCGCCTTCGCACTCGGGCTCGTTCAATTCGCAGCCCCAAAAGGTACGTTGTCTCACCGCGCGATCGGTTGGACGTGGGTTCTGTTGATGACGGGAGTGGCGGCCAGCTCGTTTTGGATTCATGAAATTCGGCTGGTCCGTG
>JAICIT010000161.1 GCA_025960445.1 Bradyrhizobium sp.
CCGCACATCGGCGGCGGTGGCATGCGTTTCGGCGGTGCGCCCCACATTGGAGGCGGTCCGCGCATCGGCGGCGGTGGGCCGCGTTTCGGAGGCGGACCGCATTTCGGCGGGCGTCAATTCAGCGGCAGAGCAGCCGGCCCGCGATTCAGCGGCAGGCCAGCAGGCGTGCGCTCCGCTGCGCGGCCCAGTTTCCATGCTGCTCAGCGTGCTCAACGTGCGCAGCGTTCGGTCGCAGCGCGCGATGCCAACCGGAACGCGGCGGTCAGTCGCAATCGTGAGGCGGCAAGGTTCGGCCGCAACAGAGAAGCGGCAAGCTTCGCAAACAGAAACGCCAGCGTGAGGTCGAGGGCGGTGCGGAGTGCGCTGAACTCTCACGCCATGTCGAGAGCTTTGAATAACCGGGCCGGACTGATAAATCCCCGCACCCGTGCGCACATTGCCGCAACCGCGGCCACCGCAGGATGGCACGACGGCCGCGGCCGAGGCGGATGGTGGCGACATCGGCATGGAGGGTACGGCTGGGTTGGCCCGCTATTCTGGCCGTTCGCATACTATGACATCTACGACTACACGCTGTGGGGCTACGGCTATGATGATCCGTTCTGGGATTACGGCTATGGCGACATCTACGCCGGCATCTTCTCCCCTTACGGATATGACGCCCTCGCCGGCTACTGGCAGGACGGCGGCGGCGGTCGCCGGGTCAGCAAACGTGAGACCCGTGAGACCTCTGGGAGCTCAGGCAAGACGCCCGATCAATTGGCCCAACTATGCGGCGATGACAGCCGGGACATAGCCGGTCTGCCGATCGATCAGATCCAGCAGACCCTTCAACTGAGCGATGCGCAGCGCGCCGCGCTGGACGATCTCGCCAATGCCTCGCAAAGGGCGGCCGAGCAAATCAGGTCGGCATGTCCGACCCAGATCCCGCTGACCGCGCCGGCACGTATCGCCGTCATGCAGCAGCGGATCGAAGCGATGATTGCGGCGGTGGATATTGTTCAGCCGCCGCTGCAAAAGTTCTACGATCTGCTCGACGATCAGCAGAAGGCGCGGCTCATTGCGCTCGGCCAGGATCAACCACGGGCCGAAGCCTCAAGCAAGGAAGCCTCAAGCAAGAGAGGCAACTCGCTGATCGACAGTTGCGGAGGGACGCAAGCGGGCGTGACCGGCTGGCCCGGCGACGAGATCGACGCGAGGGTCCATCCGACCGAAGCGCAACGCGCGAGCCTGGCAGCGCTGCAGGATGCGACCGCCAAGGCCGCCGACATGCTGAAAGCATCGTGCCAGACCAATGAAGCCATCACGCCGCCGGCACGACTTGAAGCTGTCCGCAAACGGCTCGATGTCATGCTGGACGCCGTCAAGAGCGTTCGCACCGCGCTAGATGATTTCTATGGCAAGCTGAGTGACGAGCAGAGGGCGCAGTTCGAGGCGATCGGGCCGGGTCGCTCCACGGCTTCCCGTCAAAGCAGTCTGACGCCACGCCATCATCGTCGCCATCACGCCAACATTGGCGGCATCATCCGGCACTTCATGGCAATGGTGCCGTGAGGGGTGATGGCGACAAGGGTTCGGGTATTTGCTTGGCGTGAAGCTTTCGGGCCGTAATGATGCATGCGTTGGAAGTCCGCACCATAGCCAGAGTCTCGAAGCGGCTGGTGCCGTTCCTGATCGTCTGTTACTTCGTCGCCTACCTGGACCGGGTGAACGTCGGGTTCGCGGCGCTCACCATGAACCAGGACCTTGGTCTTTCCCAGACCGCATTCGGCTTCGGCGCCGGAATCTTCTTTATCGCCTATTTCATCTTCGAGGTGCCGTCCAACCTGCTGCTGGAACGCTTCGGCGCGCGCAAATGGATTGCCCGAATCATGCTGAGCTGGGGAATACTGTCGGGCGCGATGGCGTTCATTCCGAACATCGCCCGCGCCACCGGACTCGGCAACGAACACACCTTCTACCTGCTCCGGGTTCTGTTGGGCGCGGCCGAGGCCGGCTTCTTTCCCGGCATCATCTTCTATCTGACGCTGTGGTTTCCGACCGAGTATCGGGCGCGGATCGTCGGCTACTTCATGGCCGCGATTCCGTTATCGACCGTGATCGGCGCGCCGATCTCGGGCGGACTGCTGTATTTGCATGGCGGGCTTGGCCTCGCCGGCTGGCAATGGCTGTTCGTCATTGAGGCCGTGCCAGCGATCATTCTTGCCGGCGTGGTGTTCTTCTATCTCACCGACCGGCCGGCGGACGCGACATGGCTCGCGACTGACGAGCGAAACTGGCTTGCCGAAAGATTGGAACTCGAGCGCCGCCATCGCGAGACCCTGCACAGCTATACCGTGACCCAGGCGCTGGTGAACCCGCGCGTGATCGGGCTGAGCCTGGTCTATTTCGGCGCGGTGGCGACAAATTACGGACTGAGTTTTTTCCTGCCTCAGATCGTCAAGGCGTTCGGCCTCAACACGTTTCTCACCACGATTGTCTCGGCCGCGCCTTATGTGGTCGGACTTGTCGCCATGGTCTGGTGGGGCCGTCGCTCCGATCGGCACGTCGAGCGGCGATTCCATGCGGCGTTTCCGCTGTTCCTCGCCGCCGCGGGCATCGCGGTGTCCACCGCGCTCGATGATCCCACGCTGAAGATGCTGTCGTTTTGCGTAGCCGGCTTTGGAATCTTCGCTTGCCTCCCGGTGTTCTGGACGCTCCCGACCGCATTCCTGTCTGGCGCGGCGGCAGCCGCCGGCATCGCCGTCATCAATTCGATTGGCAACCTTGCGGGATTCGCGGGACCATTTGCGATGGGCTGGATCAAGGACCACTCCGGCAGCTACGCGGGCGGGCTGCTGCTGCTCGCGGCGCTCGGGATCATCGCCATGGGCATCGTGCTGATGCTCGGTCACGATGACGCGCTCGAACGCGCGCCGGCTGCGGCGGAGTAAGGCCACCCGCCGCATAACAGCGCATCCAATCGGTATTCCGCTTCGGGGCCAGAACCGGCTATACCCGATCGAAAATGATCGGGAGATAGTCATGGACGGAAAGCCGCCGAACCTGCCGCTGTCAGGCATTACGGTTCTATCGCTTGAGCAGGCGATCGCCGCACCGCTTGCAAGCCGGCATCTCGCCGATTGGGGCGCGCGGGTCATCAAGATCGAGCGGCCCGGCAAAGGCGACTTCTGCCGCGACTACGATCACGTGATGAACGGCATGTCGAGCCAGTTCGCCTGGACCAACCGTTCCAAGGAGAGCCTTTCGCTCGACGTTAAAAGCACCGAAGGCAAGCGCGTGCTCGACGCGCTGCTGCCGCGTGCGGACGTGTTCCTGCAAAATCTCGCGCCGGGAGCGGCTAAACGACAAGGGCTGGACGCGGCGACGCTCGTCGGTCGCTTCCCGCGTCTGATCGCATGCGATATTTCCGGTTACGGTAGCGGCGGCCCGTACAGCGAGAAGAAGGCATACGACCTGCTCGTTCAGTGCGAAGCCGGATTTATCTCGGTCAACGGCACCGAGGAGCAACCTGCGAAGTGCGGCATCGCCGTCGTCGATACCGCGACCGGCATGTACATCGTCAATGGCGTGCTGATGGCGCTGTTCAATCGCGAACGCACCGGCAAGGGCATGGCGTTCGAAGTCTCCCTGTTCGATTCCATGACCGAGTGGATGAGTTACCCCGCCTATTACACCGATGGCGCGGGTAAGCCCCTGATCCGCAGCGGCACCCGGCATGCCACCATCGCGCCTTATGGTCCATTTCGCTGCGGCGACGGAGCGGTGGTGTTCTTCGGAATCCAGAACGAGCGGGAATGGAACGCGCTCTGCGCGCAGGTGCTGGACGATGCGTGGCTTGCAAACGATCCGCGCTTTTGCACCAACCCCCAGCGCATGCAGCATCGCGACGCGCTCCAGGCAATCATCGAGCAGCACTTCGCGAAATTCTCAGCCACGCAGGTACTGCAACGGCTCGACGACGCCGCTATCGCCAACGCCAACATGAACAGCGTCGAGGATTTCCTGGCGCATCCGCAACTTCATGCGCGCGATCGCGTGCAGAAAGTGGGCTCGCCAAACGGTCCGCTGATGAGCTTTCTCCCCGCGATCACCATTCCCGGCGCAGCGCCCGTCATGGGCGACATTCCAGCCGTAGGCGCGCACACGGATGCGATACTGGCCGAGCTTGGTCTGCTGGAAAACACGCAATCATGACGGCGGCGCGCCTGACCCGAACCTATCTCGCCGCGCCTGCTCATCGCACCCGGCTGGTGCAGAATGCAGCCGCATCGGCAGCCGACGCCGTGTTCCTCGACTTGGAGGACGCGGTGCCGCCAGCGGAGAAAGCCGCCGCGCTCGAGTCAGCCGCGAACGCCTTGACGACGCACGATTGGGGCAAGAAGTGCGTTGCCGTTCGACTCAACGCCATCGACAGCCCGACGATCGAAGCCGAGATCAAGCATCTCGCCGGCATCGAGCGGCTCGACGCGTTTCTCATTCCCAAGGCCGAAAATGTTGCTGATATTGCAAAGATCGCGAGCTGGATTTCAGCCGCCGCCGGCACGCGCGCCAAGCTTCCCGAAATGGAGTTGCTGATCGAAACCGCGCGCGGGCTCATCCATGTGGAGGCGCTTGCAGCATCCGACCGCCTCGTGAGCGCGTTGCATCTTGGCGTCGGTGACTTCGCGGCTTCGATCGGAGCGCGCAGCGCGGAGATCGGCGCATCCCCATCGGGGTACAAGCATGTCGGCAGCGCTGCCGATGGACACAAGGAAACTCCGCTCGACCTGTTCGCCTATCCAATGATGCGCCTGCTGGTGGCGGCTCGCGCCTTCGGTCTGCGCGCGATCGACGGTCCGTGCGGCGCATTCCGCGACCCGGTTGCGACCGCGGCCACGGCGGCAAAGGCGGCTGCGATGGGTTTCGATGGCAAGCAGGTCATCCATCCCTCCCAGATTGAAGCCACGCGCAACGCCTTCATCCCATCCGATGAGGAACTGGCCTACGCGCAGCGCGTGATTGCGGCGATGGAAGAAGCGGAACGGAACGGTCAGGCCGCCGTCACTGTCGATGGAAAAATGGTCGATTATGCCAATCTGCGGATGATCCAGCGCCTGTTGAGCTTCAAGGGCGAGACGTGAGTGAGGCGGGCAACCTGCCCGCCTCATCGCGTGCCTCTCTCGCAGAGGATAAGCCGTCAGCTCTCAGATCGTGAGCACCGTCGAACCGGTAGTTTTGCGTGCGGCAAGATCGGCATGCGCCTTGGCCGCTTCCTTTAGCGGATAAGTCTGGTTCACTTCGATCTTGACCACGCCGGATTTCACGACGTCGAACAGCTCCTTTGCCATTGCAACCAGGTTCTCGCGTTTGGCAGCATAGGTGAAGAGCGTCGGCCGGGTGACATAGAGCGATCCCTTTTGCGCCAACAGTCCGAGATTGAGCGGATCGACGTTGCCGGAGGATTGCCCGAATAGCGCGGCCACGCCGAGTGGCGCCAGGCAATCGAGCGATTTCATGAAGGTGTCCTTGCCGACGGAATCATAAACCACAGGCACCTTCTTGCCGCCGGTGATCTCCTCGACACGCTTCACGAAATCCTCGCGCGTATAGATGATGGTGTGGGCGCAACCGTGCGCCTTGGCGAGCTTTGCCTTTTCATCGCTGCCGACGGTACCGATCACCGTGGCGCCGAGATGTTTCGCCCATTGGCTGAGGATCGTACCGACGCCGCCCGCGGCCGCATGCAGCAGGATGGTGTCACCGGCTTTGACGCGATACGTCTGCCGGATCAGGTATTGCGCGGTCAGCCCCTTCAGCATCATCGCCGCCGCGGTTTTGTCATCGATTCCGTCGGGAATTTTCAGCAGACGCTCGGCCGGGATCAGCCGGGCTTCGGCATAGGCCCCAAGCGGCGCGGCACCATAGGCAACGCGATCGCCGGGTTTCAGGTCGGTGACGCCGGACCCGACTTCCTCGACCACGCCGGCGCCCTCACCGCCGAGCCCGCTCGGCAACTGCACCGGATAAAGGCCCGAGCGATTATAGATGTCGATGAAGTTCAGCCCGACCGCGGTATGGCGAATGCGCGCTTCTCCGGGACCTGGCTTGCCGAGAGCGACTTCCTCCCAGGCCAGAACTTCGGGGCCGCCGGTCTTGTGAAAGCGGATGGCGTGCGTCATGGACTTCACTCCTTGGAAACAACGATTACAACGGGCACGGCTGTGCCCATGGGCGAGGGTTTAACAGCATTCAGGCGTCGATCGCATCCTTGATCTTCTTGCGCGTCAATGGCAGATCGCGCAGCCGTTTTCCGGTGGCGTTGGCAATGGCGTTGGCGATCGACGCCGCCGGCGGTCCCTGCCCGTTTTCGCCACTGC
>JAICIT010000162.1 GCA_025960445.1 Bradyrhizobium sp.
GAGATCATCGAGGCTTGCGCGCGGCATGGCATCCGCGCCATCGATCCCTGGCGCGATCAGGTCGCTGCAATCGGACTTGATCGCGCGGCGCGCGCGGTCCGCGACGCCGGACTGGAGCTGTCGGGCTACTGTCGCGGCGGGATGTTCACTTCCGATGCCGCCCACCGGATTGAGATGCGCGATGACAACCGCAGGGCGGTTGATGAAGCCAAGGCGTTGGGCGCGCCGTGCCTGGTGCTGGTGGTTGGAGGTCTGCCGCAATATTCGCGGCCCGGAAGCGCGCCTTCAAAGGATATCGCGGCAGCGAGGAACCAAATAGAGGACGCACTCGCCGAATTGCTCGACTACGCGCGCGCTGCGAACATGCCGCTCGCGATCGAGCCGCTGCATCCCGCCTATGCCGCCGACCGGTCCTGCGTCAACACGACCAAGCACGCGCTCGATATCTGCGACCGGCTTGACCCGCAACGCAGCGGCGCGATTGGGGTCGCGCTCGACGTCTATCATATCTGGTGGGACCCGGAGGTCTTGGCGCAGATTGAACGCGCCGGCAAAAACCGGTTGCTGGCGTTTCATGTCTGCGACTGGCTGGTGCCGACCACCGACCTTCTGAACGATCGCGGGATGATGGGCGACGGCGTGATCGACATCAGATCGTTGCGCCGCGCGGTAGAGGCGCAAGGCTTCGCCGGCTATTCCGAAATCGAGATCTTCTCAAATGTGTGGTGGGAAAGGCCGATGGATGAGGTCTTGCAAACCTGCATTGCCCGGCACCGCTCCGTGGTCTGAGATCGCGCTCATCGCCTCACGGAGCACGGCACGCTCAGGAATCCGCGGAACCGCGCGCGGCCGCCACGCACCGGCGGGCCATTCAGCGCGTAATCTGGAAACCGCGCCAGGAAACGCGAGATCGCGATCGCACCTTCGAGCCGCGCCAGCGCCATCCCGGCGCATTGATGGGCACCCGTGCCGAACGCAAGGTGCCGGTTCGGCGTGCGACCCACATCAAACGTTTCCGGATCGGGGAATTGTCCGGGATCGCGGTTGGCGGCGCCGATGCATAGCGTCACCAAGGTGCCGGCGGGCATCGTGATGCCGCCGAACTCGACCTGTTCCGTAGTGATGCGGTTGCCGAGCTGGTTCGAGCTTTCGAATCTCAGGATTTCCTCCACCGCCGTCTTGATCAAATCTGGATTGTCCACCAGTCGCTTCTTCTGCGCAGGATTGCCGGACAGCGCGACCAATCCGTTGCCGATCAGATTGGTGGTGGTCTCGTGTCCGGCGTTGAGCAGGAAGATGCAATTGTGCAGCAACTCCCTTTCGGTCAGCCGCTCGCCATCGGGCTCGCCCTGAATGAGGCGCGTCAGCACGTCGCGTTCGGGATTGCCCGGTTTGGCCCGCCGCCGCTCCACCAGGATCGCGAGGTAGCTGAGGAAGTCCTGTACCGCCTTGTTGCCGCGATCAAAAGCTGGTGCTGAGATCACGGGCTCAAGCGCGCCCAAAATAGCGAGCGACCAGTCGCGCAATGGCGCGCGTTCCTCGTGCGGCACGTCAAGCAGATTCCCGATCACCTCGATCGGGATCGCCGCCGCGAAGTCATCGATCAGGTCGACCTCGCCCTTTGTGGCGAGACTATCGAGCAGCCGGTCCACCAGCGCGGTCAGATCGCCTTCCATGGACACGATCGCGCGCGGCGACAGTGCCCCCATGATCAGCCTCCGCACCCGGGTGTGCGCCGGCGGGTCGTTGAAGACGAGGCTAGTGGTGTGATGCTCGTAAAGCAGCGAGTTGCCGTATTTCGGCGCAAACTCCTTCTTTTTGTCGGAGGAGAAAGCCTTCGTATTCTTGTAGGCCGTAGTGAGATCGTCGTATCGCGTCAGGAAATAGGAACCGTTCGGTAGCAGCTTGACCGGCTCATGCTCCCGCAATGCACGGTAGATCGGGTATGGATCGGCATAGAATTCAGGCGTCAGCTTTTCGATATCGAAATTCGCCGCCAGCTCTCGCGCCTTCGCATTCATGCTGTCATACCCTTTGGGGAAGACCGTTATGCCGTTTATGCTCTTTCCCAAACCGCGGCTGGCTTTACAGTCCCGCCCCGCAATAGCGTCTCCGCCGCCCGACTGGAAATGAAAATGCACGCTCGAACCGAAGCAGCCTCCGACACCGCGTCTGACAATCCCAACTCGTGGCCGGACGACATTTTTGACATCTTGCGGCGCTTCGATGTCCGGCAGGTGCCCTATGTACCGGATGCCGGCCATTCGCAGCTTATCGAGCGGGTGCTCGGCGCATCCTCGATGCGCGGCATCCCGCTGACTACGGAGGAAGAAGGCGTGGCGCTGTTGGCCGGCGCCTGGGCCGGCGGTCAGCGCGGCGTTCTACTAATGCAGTCGAGCGGGGTCGGCAATTGCATCAACATGTTATCGCTGACCCAGATATTCCGGTTCCCATTCCTCACACTGGTCACCATGCGCGGCGAGTGGGGTGAGTTCAATCCCTGGCAGGTGCCGATGGGCTCGAGCACAGCGGCCGTGTTCGAACTATCCGGCATCAAGGTGTTACGGGCGTCTCACCCGCCGGAAGTGCGCGAGGTCGTCGAAGCCGGGGCGGGGCAGGCCTACAATGCCTGTACGCCCACCGCCGTGCTGTTGTCGCAGCGTCTGATCGGGGCAAAGGTTTTCACCAAATGAGCAAGGCAAATCTTCTCGACCGCCGCAAGGTCGTTTCCAGTCTGCTGGCGGAGCGCAAGGACACCATTGTCGTGAGTGGGCTGGGCGCTTCCACGTATGATATCGCCGCCGCCGGCGATCACGACCGCAACCTTTATCTCTGGGGCGCCATGGGTGGCGCGGTCATGATCGGCCTCGGCCTTGCACTGGCACAACCGAAGTTGCCGGTGGTGGTGATCACGGGTGATGGCGAGATGCTGATGGGAATGGGAAGCCTTGCCACGGTGGGCCTGCAGAAGCCCAAAAACCTTAGCGTTGTCGTGTTGGACAACGAGGTCTATGGCGAGACCGGCGGACAGGCGAGCCACACCGCGGGCAATGTCGATCTTGTTGGAGTGGCGCGTGCCTGCGGGATCGAAGACGTTCGCGCCCTTGCGACCATGGACGAGATCGGAGCCTTCGCGCGTCGCATGCACGATCTTGAAAGCGGGCCGCGTTTTGCCAACGTGAAAGTAGACGATGCCAACCTCGAGCGCGTGCTTTCCAGCCGGGACGGCACTTTTATTGTGAACCGCATCCGCGGGGCGCTCGGGCACAGCCCCATGTAAGTCTGTTCACGGCAACGTGTGCAGCGCAGCAATTCCTTGACTTTTCTTAAGGTGAGTGCTTACTCACGAAAATGAGCACTCTGCGAATGACTGGCGATTTGCGGCGCCAGCTAATCCTGAGCGCGGCCAAGCGTTGCTTTGCCCGCCACGGGTTTTCCGGCACCACGACCAAAAGCGTGGCGGCGGCGGCTTCGATTTCAGAGGGTTTGCTGTTCAAGCACTTCCCGACGAAATCAGCCCTGTATGCCGAAATTCTGGCCGAGGCCTGCGAGGCGGATCCGGCGCTGCACCGTTTGCTGAAGCTGGAGCCCTCGACAGAAACACTCGTGGTGATGATCAGGGAGATGGTTCGTCATTTCCAGCACGTCGCGGAGACTCCGGATCAGCAGGAAGCGCAGCGCCTCAGGTTGATGATCGGCAGCCATCTGGATGATGGAGAGTTCGCACGACTTTGTTATGAGAAGATCGGAGACCTGATAGGGGCTATATTCACGGCATCGGTCGAGCGGGCGGTGGCCGCAGGGGACGCGGCGCAGCTTGCATGTGAGCCGCTGAGCCTGTTCTGGTTCTCACATCACACCGTGCTGATGGCAACGCTGTCGCGCCTGCCGTCCGTGCCATGCCTGGCGTACGGCGACCCGGCCAATCTCGAACGGCAGCTTTGCGAATTCATCCTCCGAGGAATTGGATTGAAAGAAACAGCGATCGCCGCTCACCTGGATCGCGAATTGTCGCGTGATCCGGAGCACGTAAACGCAGAAAGTGCATGACATGAACATCGTGACCGAAGCCAACATCTCCGGGAAACCGATTACGGACAAGCCTCGCGCGCGTCCTGTTCGGATGCTGCGCTGGTTCATCATCGTCGGTCTGCTGCTGGCGCTTCTGGTGGGTGGCCTGGTCGGCTTCAACGCTTTCCGTAGCCACATGATCGCGCAGTTCTTCGCGACCAATAAACCGCCGCCCACCACGGTGACGGTGGCGGAAGCCAGGTCGGAGTTGATTCCGAATCTTTTGACGGCGGTCGGCGAACTCGCCGCGGTGCATCAGGTAAATGTCACCTCTGATGTCAGCGGACGCGTCACTGATATTCTTTTCACAAGCGGTTCCGACGTGAAAGCCGGAAGTCCGCTGGTCCAATTGTTCGATGCGCCCGAGCAGGCTGATCTTGCAAACTTCAAGGCACAGGCGACGGTTGCGCAGCTTTCGCTGGACCGCGCCAAGCAACTCGCAGCGCGACAGTTCGGTCCGCAGGCGACGGTCGACCAGGCGCAGGCCGCCTATGATCAAGCCAACGCCGGGATCGCGAAGACGCAGGCGATCATCTCGCAGAAGCTGGTGCGCGCGCCCTTCGACGGCGAACTCGGCGTCCGCCACATCGAGGTCGGCCAGTATCTCACCGCCGGCACGCAAATCGTGACCTTGACGGATCTGTCAAAGCTGTACGCGAACTTCACGGTGACGGAGAAGGACAGCGGGCAACTCAAGGTCGGACAGCCCATCCGCGTTGGCGTTGACGCCTATCCCGGCAGGACCTTCGAAGGAAAAATCACCGCGATCGAACCTCAGATCGCAACCGAAACGCGCAACATCCGCGTTCAGGCGACGCTGGATAACCCGGGTCACATCCTCAAGCCCGGCATGTTCGCGACCACCACGGTGGTGCTCCCGGATAAGCCGCCCGTTCTCACGGTGCCGGAGACGGCGGTCGATTACACGCTGTATGGAGACTCGGTTTTCCTGATCACCGAGAAGAAAGAGAATGATGGCAAAACCAACCTGAGTGCCGTTCGCACTTTCGTGCGGACCGGCAATCGTGTGGGCGGACGTGCCGAGATCCTCAGCGGGTTGAAGCCCGGCGATCGCGTGGTCGCGGTCGGCCAGCTCAAGCTGCAATCCGGCGCCGCCGTGGCCATCTCCAGCGATGCGCCGCCGCCGGTTCCGGCGAATCCGCCGCGTTACTGACGGGAGCGTCCGCGATGATCTGGACCGACATTTTCATCAAGCGACCCGTGCTGTCGGTGGTCGTGAGCCTGCTGATTCTTCTGATCGGATTCAGGGCCGCGACCAGTCTGCCGATCCGCCAATATCCGAAACTGTCAAATACGGTGGTCAACGTCACCACCTCCTATCCCGGTGCGTCTGCTGAACTGATTCAGGGATTCATTACGACGCCGATCGAGCAGGCCGTCGCCTCCGCCGAAGGCGTCGACTACATGACATCGTCCTCGGTTCAAGGCACCAGCACGATCCAGGTCTACATCAAGCTGAATTTCGATCCGAACCAGGCCTTGACCGAGGTGCTCGCCAAAGTGAACTCGGTGAAATACCTGATCCCGAAAGAATCCAACGATCCGGTCGTGACCAAAACCACCGGTCAGACCACGGCAGTGATGTATCTGGGGTTCTCCAGTGAAGTGCTATCGGGCTCGGCGATCTCGGACTATCTGACGCGGGTGGTCCAGCCGGTGCTTTCGACAGTCGACGGAGTCGCTTCGGCCGATATCCTCGGCGGCCAGACTTTCGCAATGCGATTGTGGCTGGACCCCGTTCGGATGGCCGGCCGCAACGTCTCGCCGGTCGATGTTTCAGCGGCGATTACCGCCAACAACTTTCAGGCCGCCGCAGGCCAGGCCAAGGGATATCTGACGGTCTCCAACGTCTCGACCAATACCGATCTGAAGAACCTCGATCAGTTCAAGCGCATGATCGTGAAATCCAAGGACGGCGGTTTCGTGCGCATGGAGGACATCGCTACCGTCGAACTTGCAGCCCAGAGCACCGATGCGAGTGTGGCCTTCAACGGCGAGCACGCGATCTTCATCGGCGTGCAGGCAACGCCCCAAGGCAACCCGCTGACGCTGGTGAAAGGCGTTCGCGCGCTGTTTCCCGAGCTCGAACGAAATCTGCCGCCATCGATGAAGATGAAGGTGGCGTACGATTCAACGAAGTTCATTCAATCGTCGATCGACGAGGTGGAGAAAACCCTGGGTGAGGCGGTCATCATCGTTGTGGTGGTGATCTTCCTATTCCTCGCATCGTTCCGCTCGGTGGTTATCCCGGTGGTCAC
>JAICIT010000163.1 GCA_025960445.1 Bradyrhizobium sp.
CGGTTTCAACGGCGAGCACAGACCCAGCTCGGTTGAGTATCTCCAGCGCGCGGCGTTCCTCATGTATCTCTTGCTCAGCTTCCCTTTGAGCTGTCCGGTCGCGGAGGATTTTGATGAATCCAACGATCTTGGTTCCGTCGCGGATCGGACTGAGTTCTCCAACTGCCCAGAACCGGCTCCCGTCTTTACGCAAACGCCAACCTTCTTCTCCCCCGCCGCGTCCATGCCTCACGGCATCATCAATTTCGCGGTTTAGCCGAGCCCCTGGTTCTTCTTCACCAAAAATGCGACTGAGAGATTGGCCAAGCATTTCCTCCTCAGTCCAGCCCAAGAGCCTGCTGGCGCCGGTATTCCAACTGGTAACGTTGCCCTGCTGGTCGGTGCTGATGATGGCGGTTTCTGTGGCGCCATTTACGATCTGGTGCCACTGCGAGCCGCTGATTTCAGTTACTCGTGGAACGTTCATCCGAACTCCGGACGAACAGAAGCCGCTGAACACGTAGTACCGGAGCTCGCAGACGTTCGCATTCGGGCCGGCGCCAATCCCCAAATTTCCATGAGCCCCCCGGTCCCGGTAACGACGCACCTCTGGCCCTATAACGGGCGGGACGAATTTAGGTTCCGGTGCAGCGCGTTTTTTGTGGCGTAGCTAGCTGAAGGTGGCGGCACGATGTCGCGCGCTTTGATCCCTTAAGCAAAGGGTGGGACAGGGTAGAGCAGGATATGCGCTAGGCCCCGGTCATGCCGCTTTGCAGCGCCAGCCGGCTCGGCGGTTTCGCAGTCTAAAGCACCTCAGCACGGACTGGGACCACGCCACGATCCGTAATTCCCAAATCACGCGCAGCCTTGAGTGAAAGGTCAAGCATGCGACCAGCAGCGTTCGGTCCGCGGTCAGTGATGGTAACTATAACCGCCTTGTTAGTCGCAGGGTCAGTCACGCGAACTCTCGTGCCGAAGGGGAGGGTGCGGTGGGCTGCAGTTAGCAAATTCCGATCGAATGAAGAACCGCCCGCTGTTTTTCCTCGCCGGTACGAATAGAACGAGGCCTTCCCAGTAAAGCTGCGTTTGACCGAGTGAATTTTGGACCGATCTTCCGCTCTCGCCGAGTTCGCATTGGAAGCTGGCGCCGTCGCCTCCATTCCTGCCGGAGGTTGCGTTTGCGGAAGCGGCTTACTCTGTCTGTTGGGTTCGGCCGCATTTGCCTTCGGAATGATGGACCATCTCTCTTGAAAGCTCTGCGCTGCCGCGGGGTTCACATATAGCCCCATCCACGCCGAGGTTATTGCAATGGCAATTCCTAAAACAGGACGCATGATCGTCTCCAGAAGACAGAAAAGAACAAAGCGTTAATGCGACAAACTTGGCGGTTGTTCCTGCTCATGGAAGTTCCAGCGGCGGCGCAATATTTAGACGCACCGCAGCAAGAAACACCTTCGCTGCTGATAACAGATCATCCCGCCCACCCGCACCCTGCCTTCGGGGGACTTCGCTTGGTACTCGATTTCGGCGAGTTACTCCGGGTCGGTTGGCGCCGCTCGCTCGCACCCTCCACGAACAATGCATTGATGGACAAGCATGGTGGCCGGATCGTCAAGACCACCGGGACGGCGTCTTGCTTGAGTTTTTACCGATGCGGTGGAGCTCGGAAGCGCATGGACAAGCTAGGCTCTTAACTGTTGCGAGTGCATGCGCGCTGAGGGTAAGCCATCTTACTCAGTACTGCGAGCGTACTACAAGAAGTCGGGATTTGGCTTTGGCGTGAATAGCCGCTCGTTGCCATCTCAGCGAGGGCACAACCCGCAATTAAATCTGATGCGTCGAAAAAAGGACTCCACGATGCAAATCCTACCGTTCGTCTGCGTGATTTCGAAGGGCCGATTTGCCTAGGCAGACGTCGAATCAGCCCTGACGAAATCAATGAAAGCTTTGAGTGCTGCAGGCATTTGCCGCCGACTAGGATAGTAAAGATAGAAACCTACTGAAGGAGGAGTCCAGTCCTGTAGCAGGGGAACTAGCCTCTTGCCCTGAATTTCGTCTTGGACTGATGCGAGCGGGATTCGAGCGATGCCTACGCCGTCCACAGCCGCCCGGAGAGCAAGATCGCCATCACTTACAATCAAAGAGCCCTTTACGACGACCTCCAAACGTTTTCGCCGTCTCTCGAAAGTCCACGGCGCAATGGCTCCGCTGGCGAAACGGTGTCGAATGCAATTGTGCGACTGAAGATCCTGCGGAATCTTCGGAACGCCGTGCTTGTCCAGATAGGCTGGTGAGGCAACGAGTGTCGGGCGTGCATCTTCACCCAAACGCACCGCAATCATGTCCCGACCGACACGATGACCGGGCCGTATTCCGGCGTCAAAGCGGTCGCGGACAATATCGGTGAGGGCGCTATCGGTAATTATCTCCAAGGTGATGGCGGGATATGCGGCTAGGAAGTTTGCGAGTCTCGGTTCGATGATAGATCGTGCCGCTGGCCGGGGGACCGTAAGACGAAGATTTCCGCCAGGCTTGTTGCGGAACACATTCATAGATTCGATCGCTTCTTCGAGGCCTTGCAGGGCAGGTCGCAGCTGCGAGAGCAATCGCTCGCCGACCTCGGTCAACGCGACGCTCCGCGTCGTTCGATTGAGGAGCCTTACTCCGAGCCTCTCCTCCAGCCCACGGATGGTTTCGCTCAAGGCCGAGCGCGAAATCCCGAGATGAAGTGCTGCTTTCGCAAAACTCGCCCGTTCGGCGACAGCAACGAATGCCGACATTTCCGCTAGGCCCAACTTCCGCACTTTCCGGAAACTCCGACTGATGTTTTGTCGACAATAGCGCACAGCAGGAATGAATTCTGGTCTAAGTTCTGCTCACCGACGTGACGCTCTAAGCGGGATTATCGCCTGCAATGGCCGACTGCCTTAAGCCGGTCCATTCGCCGCACCAACGCTCCAGATTCCCTTCGATACATCCTTCGATTTGTTACGTTGGCGGCAATAAATTTGAGCGGTTTTCAGGGGGCGCATTCGGCGATCCCGCGCTTGATTTGTCCATGCCTGATCAGCCGCGTCGTTTTGCGCCTATAGCTGTGACTTAGCTTGCTGAAATCGCCTCGGGCCAAATCTGCTGGCAGACGCCAAACGTAGACGGGTGTTTCGGTTGCTCCTCCCTGGCTATTGTTCGGAAAACCCGACCACGTCATGCGGATGGTGTTGGATTGTCGAAAAAATTTAAAACTTTAAATTGACGTCGCAGGATGAAAACAAGCGAGGACAGTCGTGAACATGGTCACGCGTTACCATCCGATCCTGGTCGTACTGCACTGGATTTTGGCATTCCTGATCATCGCCGCGCTATCCTTGGGCGCAGTTGTCATGGTCAAAATACCGAATACCGATCCCATGAAGTTTGAGGCCCTGCGCAGCCATATGCTTGGCGGCATGGCAATCGTCTTCCTGATGGTAATCCGGCTCATTATTCGCTCACGAACTCAGCATCCGCCAGCTGCATCCACCGGCAGCTCTGGCTTGGACCGGTTGGCAACGATCTCGCACCGCGTGCTCTACATCGCGGTTTTCGGCATGGGTGTCAGTGGGCTGATCATGGCGTTGCAGACGGACCTCCCGCATATCCTTTTCGTGGGCGGAAACTTACCTCCGGATTTTTGGCTCTACCCGATCAGGAGTGTGCACTACGTATTCTCCCGTTTACTGTTGGTTTCGATCGCACTGCATATCGCGGGAGCGATGTATCATGCCGTCGTCCTTAGAGATGGTTTGCTTAAACGAATGTTTTTCGGGCGGCGGATGGTGCGTAATTCGGCTTCCGAAGTAGCTCCTAAGTCATCGCTTCAGGAGAGTGCACCATGACAAAGCTGATGCACGCGCAAGCAGCGGCCCAGTTGATGAGCTTGATAACGTTCGCGGCGATCGCAAAGTGGTATGTTGTACCGTGGCTTGAGAAGGGATCGCGTGTCGAGGCGCTCGCCGCGCTTCTTTGGGTGCATGTCTTTCGGTACGTCGCCTTACAAGTCTTTTCTGCTCAGCAAAACGGATTTCCGATTTCGGATCCTGCGGCCGCGGAGATCGTCTGGGGTGACGTAGCTGGTGCCGTTTTGGCTTTTATGACGATTGCGCTTCTCAGGCTGCGATCGCGAGTCGCGATTCCGCTAGCTTGGCTGCTTGCGGCCGAGACGGCCTACGACACTGTCAGCAACATTCACAGTGGTATTCAGGAGCATCTGATGGGGGCAGCGAGTGGCGTGACATGGATGATCCTGGTCTTCTTCGTGCCCGCGGTGGTCGTGAGTAGTGTCCTTCTCGTATGGCAGCTTTATTCCAGGAGAGAGAGCCTCGACTCCGATCAGCCGATCCCCAGGGGAGAGGCCTCGATCGGTTCGGGTGTCGCGTTTTAGAGATCTCAAAATTTGTCGCGGGCCACAGCTAGAATGGAAGTCGCCAGATGAACCTCAAGCAGACTCGGCTAGTCACCGAAGACGTGCAACGGCTTACCGCTTTTTACGAGAGATTGACCGGTGCGACGGCAGAGGTCATCAGCTCCTCCTATGTGGAGTTTCAGCACAGCCCGTGCGCCGGGCTAGCAATCGCGAGCAAGGATATCGCCCGCACCTATGGCGAGAGCACGCTGGGATCTTCTTCCAACGGATCGCTCGTTCTTGATTTCGAGGTACGCGACGTGGACACCCACTATGCCCGGTTGAAGGAGTATGTGGTCGCCTGGGTGCAATTGCCGAAGAAGCTGCCTTGGGGCAATCGAGCAATGCTATTCCGCGATCCCGACGGCAATCTAGTCAATATGTTCAGTGTGAAGCCCTGATGTCGTCCCACCTACTTTGTGCCTCAAGGTTGGTTGTAGATTTGCGCCGAGGATCTCGCGTTTCCGCCACTCGGATGCTCAGGACGGCGAAATCACAAAGCGGATCAGGCGATTGGGCGTGCTGCCGGTTAGCTCGGCACGACCCTCACTGGGCTGGGAGCGCCGGATGAGCGGGTTCTGGAAATTCTCACCGTGGTTGAGCCGATTGATTATTCTGGCGGTCATCGCGCTGTTCGCGATGATCAGCTTGAAATTTGTGTTTGATCCGCAACGCGCCGCGGCCGACTCTGGCATCGCGATTTCTCCGGGGCTCGGCTTTACCAATACCCGCGCAGGGTTCGGCGGTTTTCCATTGGGCTTCGCCTTTATTCTGGCGTTCTGTCTGTTCTCAAGCCAAAGGCTTTTGCCGGCTTTAGCCTTCATAGCGACGGTCGCCGGCGTAATCCTAATGGTGAGGCTTTTTGGAGCCGTCCAGGACGGTACCCTGGGCCCGAGCGCGCACATTCTCATTCCGGAGACCGTGCTGTTCGTCGTGTCATTTCTCGGAGCGCTGATGGAAAGTCGCCGGCGCAAATTCCTGAAGGGCTCGTGATGGACTATGGCAACTCTGGAGGGTTGTGGGGCGAGGGAGTGCGCATGAGTGCAGAAGGCCAGCAGCAATACGATAGGTACGAAATGGTGGTGCTCGGAGCCGGATATGCCGGTCTGATGACCGCTCTGCGCCTCCGCCCGCAGCGTATGCGCGTGCTCGTGATCAACCCCACCGGTCAATTTGTCGAGCGCGTGAGGCTGCAGGAAAGCATCGTTGCACCTGTTGCGGTTCGTATTCCGTCCATACGCACCCTGCTTGCCGGTACTGGCATCGACTTTATGCGGGCGACCGTCGTGTCCATGGATGCCGATTCGAGGATCGTTCGCGTCGACACCGATTTCGGACAACGGGAAATCGCCTTCGAGCAGGCTGTATACGCGACCGGTTCAAACACGAACGTCGACGACATACCTGGCGTGGCCGAAAATGCTTATCGACTGGAGACCAAGGATGGACCGCGTTCGCCGGCAGCTTTGCGGGCTTGTCTCGCGGCAGCTTCCGGTAAGGCTGTGAAGGTCATCGCTGTCGGGGGGGCGGAGACGTCGGTCGAAGTCGCCGGGGAGATCAAAAATTGCTGGCCAGATGCGGCTGTAACCATGATCAGTCGCTCGCGTTGCGGTGAGTTTAAGGGGGAGGGCGTCGAGGCAGCGGTACGACGACAGCTAGAGAACCTCGGTGTGACCATGATCGACCGCGAGACGATCACCGAGGTGCGACCGAACGAAGTCCTGACCGAGCACGGCCGTTGCGTGCCTTACGACATCTGCATCTGGTCAGGGGGACTTCGCGCGTCGCCATTGGCGCGCCAAGCGGGGATCGCGACCGATTCCGCGGATAGGATATTGGTGGATCCGAACTTGCGTTCGATTAGCCATCCGCACATTCTCGCCGTCGGCGATGCTGCACATCCCATTGCGCCA
>JAICIT010000164.1 GCA_025960445.1 Bradyrhizobium sp.
CGGACACCAACGAGGAAGCCGCCAACAGCCAGGCCCTCTCGACGCGCCAGTCGATCGCCGTGTCGGCGCTCGCACTTGCCAACCAATCGCAAGCGAGCGTGCTCCAGCTCCTTCGCTGATCTTAAAGCGAAAACGAAAATGGCGGGGCAAATCCCCGCCATTTTGCCGCTGTAAGCGCGGCCGCGGTCTTTGCCCATTTCCGGACAAATTTGGTAACCGTTGCTAACCATATTTAAAGGCGACGACGGTACAAAGTTTGGGCAGCGTAGATCTCGTTGCTGCTGTTGCAATTACCTGAGGTGATGGATGTCTCACGCCGCTCAAGCCTACGCCCGCACGTCGCATACGACGGCGCCTCCACGCGAAATCGAGGCGCAGGCCCTGCTAAAGGCGGCGAGACAGTTGCAGGACGTCCAGGCCAACTGGACCGGTCCCGACATGAACATGCATCACGCGCTGCTGTTCAATCGGCGGCTGTGGTCGATCTTCATGAGCGCGGCCGAGACCGACGACAATCCACAGCCCTTGGAAGTTCGCCAGAACATCGCGAATATCGGCGTCTTCGTCATGAAGCAGACGATCGAGATGCAGTTGAATCCCGACCCGGCGAAGCTGAAATCCCTGATCGACATTAACTGCAATCTCGCGGCTGGCCTTTCCGGCAAAGCCTGACGCTCGGCCGATTCGAGGACGCGCTCATGGCCGACGTGATGAGCATCCTGTCCTCGGCCTACAAGACCGCCGGCGCGAGCGCCGCAATCCCCTCAAATACGAAATACGTGGCGGTCGATCCCACGCTCTATCAGGGCACCTGGAGCGGAACGTACGCCAACAAAAAAACATTCACTATCAGCGTGTCGGATGTCAGCGGGTTTCGCGCGCAGGTGCGATATCAGAGCGCCGGCACGGTCAAAAACCAGTCGGTTCTGATCAAGGATGGATCATTCCGGATCGGTGACACCAAATTTTTGCTGACCAAGCGCGGAACTGCGACGATCAAGAATGTCGTCACCGATCCCGCGACCGGCTCGACGTTTCTCGACACCGCCGTGGCCAAGCAAGGCTGATAACTGTTTGGATTTCCACGAACCGCTTGGGCTTCGCGAGGGCCGCTCAAGCCGCAAGCTCAGCCTCGAGAAGGCACTTACTTACGCCTTGACGTCGGTTGCGAGAGGGCGCGTAGGCACACCCTTGCTCAAATCGAGCGTGTGGAAATAGGCGCGCCGTCGCAACACCGCTTCATCGGGATATTGCGCGACCACCGCGTTGGTTCGGGTATCGACCACCTGATAAACGATCGAGGCCGCGGCCTGATCGATAAACGCCTGATGCGACACGTAGCTGCTGGCCGCGTCGAAGTCGTTGCGCACGCTCGCGCTCACGTCGGCGGCGGTAACGCTTTGGCTAGCGGGCAATTCGGTTGCGACTGCGCTGTTGGCGGCCGCGCTCGGGGCCTGCACAATAGGCGTAGCAGCCGGCGTCCCGACCGGCCTGATGCTGAAATCCGTACTCATGGCAGCCTCCTGGCCTCCCCCGAGTAAAATCCAACCCTCCTCGTGGGGCAACTATGGCCTGAGACGTCTCAACGCTTTGTTAGAGAATATGCTGAATCCCTCACTGAAATGAGCGCGCCGTATTAAGGAAAATTGCTTATGAACGCGGGATCAGAGCGAGCGGCTCACCGCCAGCGGCGTCATGTGTCGCGGGCTCGGCGATGCCCGGCGTCCAGCCGCGGTGTAGGTGTTGGGAATATTGCGCTGCTGCATCTCGCTGTTGACGCCACGCACGACGCTTTCTGAAACGGCATGGGCTGTTGCCAGCACTGTGAGGTTGATCTGCAGCATGGCGTGGAATGTGTCGTGGTGACGATGCAGCGCGGTCAGAAGCTCTGGGGCAGTTTCCGCTAGATATTTCTGGCTGGCTTTGAGTTGCGCAACCGCGTTGACGTATCGACGCGACAGTCCCGTCTTGGCGGATTCAAGCGTCATCGCCTCGCGCAGTTTGCCGGCACGTACCAGTTCGGTTTCGCGCTCGATGACGCCGAGCAATTCGCTCATCACATCCATCAGGCTGTCGGCGAGCTTGCGCGCGTCAGTCGGCGTCGCAGCGGAGAGAGCAGGGGCGGGCGCGTCGCGCTTTAGTGGAGCTTGGTTCATGTTGGGTCCCCCTCGGGGTTGCTAGCTGGTGCGGCCCGCTTGCTGCAGAATCAGCGTCCGATAGACTTCGTTCGAGATTCCGACGCCGCCCGCTTTCGCGAACGACTTCGAATATTGATCGGTCAGCATCGAGCGCCATACGCCGGTGCCGGGCGTATCGCCGAATGGGCCTTCGCCCTTGATGCTGCTGGTCATCTGCGAAAACATGGAGTTCAGAAACATCGCTTCGAAATCGGTGGCAGTCGTCTTGGCTTTGGCCTGCGCCTGCGGTGAGACCTTCTTCAAAGCGTCGGCGAAGGCGGGATCTGGCCGGCCATTGAACAGCGGCATCATCGCTTTTGAAGGCATGCTGCCATTACTCGAGTTGATGAGACTGGTTTGCATCACATCACCTCGATGTCGGCCTGGATCGCGCCGGCGGCTTTGATCGCCTGCAGAATTCCGATCAGGTCGCGCGGCCCGATGCCAAGCCCATTAAGCCCATCGACGAGCTGCTGCAGTGACACGCCATCCTTCACCACGGCAAATTTTCTGCCGTCCTCGGTGACGCCAACGCTGCTGCGGGGCGTGACCACCGTACGGCCGCGGGACAGCGGGTTGGGCTGGCTGACTTGCGGACTTTCGGTGATCGTGACGGTGAGATTGCCCTGAGCCACAGCGACGGTGGCAACGCGGACATCGCGCCCCATCACGATGATTCCTGAACGTTCGTCGATTACGATCTTCGCCGCCAGATCGGGTTCGACCTGCAATTGCTCGATCTCGGTCAGGAACGCGACAACGTTGCCCTTGAATTCGCTCGGAATCGAAAGCTGCACAGTAGAGGGATCGATCGGCTCGGCGGTCTTGACGCCGAGATAGTCATTCACCGCCGCGGCAATGCGCTTTGCGGTGGTGAAATCGGCGTTGCGCAACGCCAGCCGCACATTGGGCAGGCGGTTGAGAGCGAACTCGATCTCGCGTTCGATGATGGCGCCATTGGCGATCCGTCCCACGGTCGGCACGCCGCGCACGATCTTGGCGGCTTCGCCTTCGGCCTGGAAACCGGAAATCGCGAGCGAGCCCTGCGCCACCGCATAGACATTGCCATCGGCGCCGAGCAGCGGTGTGACGAGCAGCGTGCCGCCCTGGAGATTCTTGGCATCGCCTAGCGCGGACACGGTGACGTCCATCCGCGTGCCCTGGGTGCCGAACGCCGGCAGGTTGCCGGTCACCATCACGGCGGCGACGTTGCCGGTGCGGATGGTGGCGCCGCGAATATTGACGCCCATGCGTTCCAGCATCGCCTGCAGCGATTGCTTGGTGAAGGGGATGTTGTTCAGCGTGTCGCCGGTGCCGTTGAGCCCGACGACCAGGCCATAGCCGATCAGCTGGTTCTGCCGTACGCCTTCGATGTTGGCGAGGTCCTTGATCCGGGAAGTCGCGGCGGCAGGCAACGCGGACCACGCCAGCACTAAAAGCGCCGCGCAGGCCAGCTGAAACAGTTTTGCCGATTGAACGCCGCTCATCCTCTGCTCCCCGCTGAGGTCTTCAAGTCCAGACCGCGCGCCACTCCCATGACGGCTGTCCGGCATTAACTATGCGAGCCCCGTGCCATCTCAGGTTTGTTGAACAAGCTACTGATGCTAAAAGGATAATCTTTAAGACGCGGCCCTCGCACGTGCCGCTCTCATCGGCAAAAGTGCCTGTCCCGGCAATTTTTGCCGGGGCGTTTACGTGCCGTTAACCAAAAAACGGCGAAGCTCCGCGCACCGAAGTTCGAGAACTGACCATGCGCATCTACGGACCAAATGGCACGATCATCGGGTCTCAGGCGGCCAATGCCAAACGGACCAGTTCGTCGGGATTTGCCTTACCCGATGCGGCTTCTGCGCCGGAGACTCGCGCCGCCGCTGCGCCCAAGGCCGCCGGCAATATCGACGCGTTATTGGCGCTGCAAGGCATCGAGGAGGACCCGGCCGAGCGCCGCAAGCGTTCCGTACAGCGCGGCAGAGGCGCGCTCGATGTGCTGGATGACCTCAAGATCGGGCTATTGTCGGGGAATTTCGATGCCTCCACGGTACACCGGCTGCGAGATGCCGCCGCCAACCTCAAGTCCTCTTCCGGTGATTCCGGCCTGGATGCTGTGTTGTCCGAAATCGAGCTTCGGGTTGAAGTCGAACTGGCTAAAGCCGGTCAATACTGAGCCCATCCGGGCGCGCGCGGCCAAGCTTGCGCACAGGTTCCTGCGGCGGAAACCGCCGCAGTGCACACCTCCAATCCCCATCGATATTGTCTGTCAGATGAGGCCGCTATATAAGGCGCGCGCGGACGGAGGCTTCTCCGCCCGACTGGTACGTCCGATTTGAAGTGATACGCAATTTGCCTCAATTTCTTGCTGAGCAAATTTCAAAGCGGAGAGCGTCGCCAGAACATTTTGATTAGCGCCGTTTGCTTCCGAACTTCGTGTCAGTGGGTGCCGCAAGCGATGATGAAGCTGGAAACGGGCGCTAAAAAACGTACAGATGGGCTGGCCTTGGAAAAGTTGAAAAACTACCGACCCTCCGAAAAAGAGCCTTTCATGAACGACCGCCAGCGCGATTATTTTCGCGCCAAGCTGCTGGCGTGGAAGGAAGAGATACTCAAGGAGTCGCGGGTCACGCTTCAGACCTTGCAGGAAGAAAACGTCAACCACCCCGATCTCGCCGATCGTGCCTCCTCGGAGACGGACCGCGCGATCGAACTGCGTGCCCGCGACCGACAGCGCAAGCTGATCTCCAAGATCGACGCGGCGCTGCAGCGGATCGAGGACAACACCTACGGCTATTGCGAGGAAACCGGCGAGCCGATCTCGCTGAAGCGGCTCGAAGCTCGCCCGATCGCCACGCTGTCGGTTGAGGCGCAGGAGCGCCACGAAAAACGCGAGAAAGTCTATCGCGACGAGTAGGATTTGGCCGCCGCGTGCGGTCATTTTGTTGATGCGGGGTCTGATCGATCACCAGCATTGGCGCGGTCGCCGCCGTTTCCCTTGCTGCGCCAGGCGTACTCATCACGTCGAGCTGGTTTTGCCGCTTCTCAAAGGATGAAGTTGTCCTTTGAAAGCTGCTGATGGAGGCGGCCCATGACGGACATACGCGCGGCCGCCGATCTCATCGCTTGCGCTCGCCGTAACCGCGCACCGCTCAAGCCGCTTGCCGCCGGAATGGCGCCAAACAGCGAAGCCGAAGGGTATCTTGTTCAGAACGCTCTGCACGGTTGCCTGATGGCCGATTATGGCGTTCGCGTTGGCTACAAGATTGGCTGCACCAGCCCGGTGATGCAGCAATATCTTGCAATCCCGCATCCCTGCTACGGCGGCGTATTCGCCAGAGGCGTTCACGACACAGGCGTGTCGCTCGCATCAGGTGATTTCATCCGCGTCGGCGTCGAATGCGAAATTGCTGTCCGGCTCGGGCGTGACCTCTCGCCCTCGCAAGCGCCGTTCACGGCCGATACCGTCGGCTATGCCGTCGAGGCTTATCTGCCGGCGATCGAGATCGTCGATGATCGATATCAGGAGTGGCAGAGCCTGGGCTTGCCGACCTTGGTAGCGGATGATTTCTTTGCCGCCGGTTGCGTGCTTGGCAAGCCGGTGGCGCGAACGGCCGCGCCCGACCTGCTCTCGGTAGTTGGCCGCGCGATCATCAGCGACGTCGAGGCCGGGCAGGGCACCGGCGCCGACGTGCTGGGCCATCCCCTCAATGCGCTCGCCTGGCTCGCCGATCGTCTTGCCGCGAGCGGTAAGCATCTCGGTGCCGGCGAGATCGTGCTGACCGGCAGCCTGGTCAAAACCGTGTGGCTTAAGCCCGGGGATAGTGTGAGCATGGAGTTGGAAGGGTTAGGCAGCGTCAACGCGACGTTCGAGTGAGTTGTTTTCGTAATGGCTCGATTGCGAAAAGGGCTGCATGGATATCAGCACGACATGCACGATTGCTCGCATGCACCCGCTTTGATCCGAGGATGATCAGCTCGCGCCTCTAAGCTTGCACGAGGTGTTGCATGTGACGACGCTTCCGTTCAGGCAGTTTTTACATACGTCCAGGCACTGCTTGAGTTGCTTGGGGTCGTAATTGTTATAGCGCTGCGAAATGCACACACGTTGTTGTTCGTTGTATGCCGGCTGCTCTTCGGAGCAG
>JAICIT010000165.1 GCA_025960445.1 Bradyrhizobium sp.
AGCCTGACATTGTCGTACTTGTCCGAACCCTGGCCGTGAACGCGGATACTGCGCAATGTTTCGGCAAGCTCGGCGTCATCGGTGAAGATGGCTCCGCCGTCGCCGAAGCAGCCAAGCGGTTTGGCCGGGAAGAAGCTGGTCGCGGTGGCAAGGCCCGACGTGCCGAGCCGGCGACCTTTGTAGCTGGCGCCGAACGCCTGGGCTGCGTCGTCGAGCACGAACAGACCTTCGGCTTCCGCGATCTCGCCGATCGACTCATGGTCGGCACTTTGTCCGAACAGATCAACCGGCATGACCGCTTTGGGCTTGAGACCCAATCTGCGGGCGGTCGCAATTCCGCGCTTGAGCGAAGCCGGATCCATATTGAAGGTGATTTCGTCGACGTCGACGAACACAGGTGTGGCGCCGATCAGCGCCACAGCCTCGCCGGTCGCGCAGAACGTAAAGGAAGGGCAGAGTACCGCATCGCCGCGGCCGATGCCTTTTGCCATCAGCACCATCAGCAGCGCGTCAGTGCCACTGGCGCAGCTCACCACATGCTTCGCGCCACTAAAACTTGCGAGTTCTGCTTCGAGCCGCGCCACTTCGGGACCGTTGATGAATTGGCAATGCCCGAGCACACGGGCAACCGCTTCGTCGATGGATTTGCCGAGCCGTCGACGCTGGGCGGCCAGATCGATGAAAGGAATGGGTTCGAAACGCAGGTGCTGGTTCATGGAGCTTTGCAGGAGTTGAGAACGCGGCATCAACGTGCGCTCGGCTGGGATGTGAGCATGCTCTAGCCGACCGCTCGCCGCGGCACCTTGCGCGCGGACGATGCAGGTCTCGCAGGCGCTTCGAGGCAGCGGGTCGCGATTTCAAGGCTGGCGACGCCTTCATCCCCAGTCACGGCCGGCAACCCGCCGGAGCGCACGGCGTGAACGAATGCGATCAATTCGGCGCGCAGCGGCTCGTCATGACCCACCGGGAGATGCCGCATCGAGTAGCTGCCATCAGGCTTAAATCCGAAACACTCGGTGACCTGACGGGTGAGCAGATCGCCCATCACATATTTCCCACGGGTCGCAACGGTGACGTTGCGCGCCTTGAACGGCGTCAGCCAGTTGGTGTTGATGTGGGCGAGCACGCCGGAGGCGGTGCGGAATTGAAGCAGCGCAATATCCTCGCGCTCCGCCACCGCACTCGAGAGCTGCGGCTGCACCTCGACGATATCGGATTCGGTGAACCAGCGGATCAGATCGATGTCATGCACCGCGAGATCGATCACAACACCGACGTTGGACATTCGCGGCGGGAATGGTCCAACGCGCGTGATCGCGATCGACAGGATATCTTCGCCGGAAATTGCGTGCTTGATCGCCGCGACCGCCGGGTTGAAGCGTTCGACGTGACCGACCATCAAGGTCACGCCAGCTTGTTGCGCGGCGGAAACGATGTCGCGCCCCTCCTCGACCGTAGATGCGATCGGCTTTTCAACGAGGAGGTGAATACCCCTGGCAATGCAGGCTAGCGCGATCTCATGATGAAGATGAGTTGGTGCGGCGATGGTGACGGCGTCGACTCCTGCGACGATCAGCTCATCGAGGCTCGCGAACGTCCGGCACCCCGTCAGGTCGGTGACGCGCGCCCGATGCGCGGGCAGTGGATCAACGGTTCCGACCAGTGTGACATCCGGCATGCCGGCGAGCACGCGAGCATGATTGCTGCCCATGATGCCCGCACCGATCACGCCGACTCGAAGTGCGCCCCTCGCCTGCTGTTTCGCGCCCCCTGCGGACCCCTTCAAACTCATATGGCCGACCCCAGTTTGCCGCTGATATCCCCTGGGGCTCTCGTAGCATGCCGCCAACGAGGAGGCGATTGCCGAGTACCCTTCCAGGACACATTTTGATTCAAACAATTACATGCCCAACAGCGACTGTTTGGCCGCCGGACGTTACCCAAAGTAGCTTGATTCGCCCCCGCGCGTCGCTCCGGTCGGACTAACTGCGCTTGTAGTCGTCCTCGATCCGGATGATATCGTCCTCCCCAAGATAGCTGCCGGTCTGAACCTCGATCAGCTCAAGCGGAATCTTGCCCGGGTTTTCCATGCGATGAGTCGCGCCGATCGGGATGTAGATCGATTCGTTCTCATGGACGGTCTTGACCAGTTCGTTGAGGGTCACCCGCGCGGCGCCGCGCACCACGATCCAATGCTCGGAACGATGGTGATGTTTTTGCAGCGACAGCCGGCCGCCCGGCTTGACGATGATGCGCTTGACTTGGTGCCGCGCGCCCATATCGATAGATTGGTATGAGCCCCATGGCCGGTGGACCCTGAGGTGTTCCTCGGTGACCTGCGGCGCCACATTCTTCAATTTCGCCACCAGTCGCTTCAGGCCATTGGCATCCTTCTGGCGCGATACCAACACGGCGTCCTGCGTCGCCACCACGACGAGATCGTCGACGCCCTCCAGCGCGACCAACGCCTTGTCCGTCGTGACATTGCAGTTGCGCGAATCTTCAAATACCGCGGCGCCAACAGCTGCATTGCCGTCGCTGTCCTTATCCGAGAGCTCCCAAACCGCGTGCCAGGAGCCAACGTCTGACCAGCCGCATGCGACCGGGACCACCGTGGCGCGCGCGGTCTTCTCCATCACCGCATAGTCGATGGAGATCGGTTTGACCGATTCAAATGCTTTGGGTTCGAGGGTGACGAAGCCGAGATCACGCCCGGCATCGACGACGGCGCGCGTGACGGACTGCACGCTTTCGGCATCAGACTTACTGTATTCCTCAAGCAGGACAGAGGCGCGGAACATGAAGTTGCCGCTGTTCCAGAGATAACCAGCGCTGATGTATTCGGCAGCGGTCGCCGGATCCGGCTTCTCGACGAATTTTGCGACGCTGCGGACCTCGCCCGAGATCATCTCGCCCGCGCTGATGTAGCCGTATTCGGTGGCCGCCCGCTCCGGCTCGACACCGAATGTCACGATATGCCCAGCCTGCGCCGCGACCAGGCCCTGCCGGCACGCGGCAATGAATCCGGCCGTATCGCGGACCACGTGATCGGCTGCAAGCGCGAGAACGATCGCTTCCTGGTCGCGCGTTTGCGCAAACACCGCGCCCGCCGCGATTGCCGGCCCTGAATCCCGCCGTGTCGGTTCGAGCAGGACATCGGCTTCGGCGCCGATCTCGGCCAGCTGCTCCAGCACCATGAAGCGATAGGCGTTATTGGTGACGATGATCGGACGGTCAAACAGCGCTTTATCCGACACCCGCAGGATGGTGTTCTGGAACGTCGATCGCGCGCCGAACAAGGGCAGGAATTGTTTCGGATGCACTTCGCGCGAAGCCGGCCAGAGCCGCGTTCCAGCGCCGCCGCACATGATCAGTGGAACAATTCTCCCGGCCATCAGCACCTCAAATCTTGTAGTGGTCGCGATACCACGCGACAAAATCGCGAATGCCATCTTCGATCGACGTGTGCGGCTTGAAACCGACGTCGCGCATCAGATCGCCTATGTCCGCATAGGTTTCCATGACGTCGCCAGGCTGCATCGGCAACATATCCTTGACTGCCTTGCGCCCCAACTCTTTCTCCAGCAAAGCCACCACGTGCAACAGCTCTTCCGGCCGCTGGTTACCGACATTGTAGACCCGTGCCGGTGCGGACCCGGTGCTTGCCCCGGCTTCCGGGATGCGCTCCACAAGGCGCATTATGACACGGGTCACGTCATCGATATGGGTGAAGTCGCGCCGCATGTCGCCATGGTTAAAGAGCCTGATCGGGGTTCCCTTTAGGATCGCATTGGCGAACAGAAAGATCGCCATATCCGGCCGTCCCCATGGCCCATAGATGGTAAAGAAACGCAAGCCCGTGACTGGCAGACGGTAGAGGTGACTGTAGGAATGAGCCATCAGCTCGTTTGCCTTTTTGGTCGCCGCATAAAGGCTGATCGGACGATCCGTTTTGTCGTCGACCGAAAACGGCAGTTTGGTGTTGGCGCCGTAAACCGATGACGAAGACGCGTACACCAGATGACGGCAGCCATGATGCCGGCACCCTTCCAGCACATTGAGAAAACCGACGAGGTTCGCGTCACCATAGGTGTGAGGATTGTCGATCGAGTAGCGAACGCCAGCCTGGGCTGCGAGGTGGACAACGGTCGCAAACCGATGTTTTGCAAACAATTGATCGGTGATTGCGCGATCGGCGAGTTCGAGTTGCACGAAACCGAATTGCGGATGCTGCCGCAGGATATCCAGCCGAGACTGCTTCAGCGCCGGATCATAATAGCTGTTCAGATTATCGAGCCCGACAACCGGGCGGCCTTCCGCCAAAAGCTGACGCGCAACGTGAAATCCGATAAAGCCGGCCGCACCGGTGACCAAGATCGTCTGGTCCGACATTGCTCCCCCTTTTCGTCATCGGTTCGGCTCCGCCCCTCACCGGAGCCTCTTTAAGCGCCGTGTTGCGGATGTCGCAAGAGCCAGCCGCCCCGGCTATTGCCAGATGCGCTCGAAAAACATACCAAGGCGGCGACGTTCGGCGCATGCAGCGAGTTGCGCTGTGACCATCCCCTCGAGCCTGGCGAGCGCGAACGAAATGCGCCAATTCCTGTTTTCGACGTTGAAAATACTGATTTCGGCGGCGCTGCTTTATTTTGCGCTCCGTAAGGCCGATCTCTCAAACCTTGCCTCACGGATCGATATTGCGAGCCTGGGCTGGATCGCATTGGCGATCGCGGTGACGTTCCTGCAGATTTTTGTCGGCGTGCTGCGATGGCGCGAAATCAGCGAGGATTGTGGCGCGCCTCTCGGTACACGTCAGGCCATGCGATACAACCTGATCGGAACTTTCTTCAACCAGACGCTGCCCTCCTCGATCGGTGGCGATGCGGTGCGACTGTGGCTGGTCGCCCGCGGCGGAGCCGGATGGCGGGCCGCGACCTATTCCATCTTCGTCGACCGCGCAATCGGTCTGATCGCGCTCGCCATCCTCATCGTCGCCAGCCTGCCGTGGAGCTATAACCTGATCACTGATCCGGCCGGCAGGTCGGCGCTTTTGCTGATCGACCTGCTCGCGCTCGCCGGCGGGCTCGGATTTCTCGTGCTTGGCCGGCTGCGATGGCCTTGGCTGAAGCGCTGGTGGGGAACGCATCATGTTCACGCCTGCGCGGTGATTGCCAACCGGGTAATCTTCAGTCGGCAGCACGGACCGATGATAGCCGCAGCTTCCCTGTTGGTGCACGTCCTCACCGTCGTCATCGCGTGGTGCGTCGTACAATCAATTGCGGCGCCGGTGTCGTTTGGCCAGGTGTTTCAGTTGCTGCCGCCGGTCATGCTGATCACCATGCTGCCAATCTCGATTGCCGGCTGGGGATTGCGCGAAACCACCATGGGGCTGGCGTTCGGATATGCCGGGCTAATGACCAACGAAGGCATCAACATTTCGTTATTGTTCGGCGCTGTGTCGTTTATCGTCGGCGCCTTTGGAGGCCTGGTGTGGATCTTCAGCGCCGAAAAAGCCGCGCAGGGTATCTCGCCAATCAAGGTGCCGGAATGATCGGCCCGGGCGGGAATTCTTCCCTCTAAAGCGGGCTGAGTGTCACGTCCGCATTGGCCGATGTGCTCGAACCGAATTCCGGGACGGCATCCTTGAGAACGGCCCTGATGGTGGCCCGATCATCTTCCGCGATAGCCCGCTCGAGCGCCGCGATCCACTTCCGCAGCGTCTCCATCGCCGGTTCATTGGGCTTCGCCGCCATCACCCCCGCTAACCCGATCTCGATCGTGGGCTCCTCGTTGGCGAACAGGATTTCGTTGAGCCGTTCTCCCGGACGCATTCCCGTGAAGACGATGTCGATGTCATGACCCGGCTGCAGACCGGAAAGCCGGATCATGCGCTCGGCAAGCTCGACGATTTTGACCGGCTGCCCCATGTTGAGCACGTACACCGAGACGTCCGGACGCACCGGCGCCAACGCATGGGTAGCGGCCGTGATCACCAGATCGCAGGCTTCGCGGATGGTCATGAAATACCTGACCATGTCGGGATGCGTGACGGTTACTGGACCGCCCGCCTCTATCTGAGCTTTGAATTTCGGCACCACCGAACCGTTCGATGCCAGCACGTTGCCGAATCGCACCGAGATCAGCCGCATCGGCGGGTTGTTGCCCGACTGCGACGCCAGATCATGATCGAGCGCCTGGCAATACATCTCGGCAAAGCGTTTGGTCAGCCCCAGCATCGAGACTGGCTCGATCGCCTTGTCAGTCGAGATCATCACCATGGCCTCGGCCCC
>JAICIT010000166.1 GCA_025960445.1 Bradyrhizobium sp.
ATGAAGATATGCAGCAGTTCGGTCGATCCGATGCCATCCATCAGCTTGATTCCGGTCGCCTTCAGCCATGCATCGAACGTAGGTTTCGGCAGCGTCTCGCCTGCTGAAACGCATTTGCGGAGCGAGGAAATGTCATGCTGCGCCAGCTTTGCGAGCATGGCACGGTAGGCCGTCGGCGCGGTGAAGCAAACGGTCGCCTTATAATGTTCGATCGCGGCCAGCAGATCATCCGGCCCGGCCTTTTCGAGCACGACAAAGGACGCACCGATATGCATCGGAAACAACACGCCGCCGAAACCGAAAGTGAACGCCAGCGGGGCCGAACCGATGAAGCGATCCTCCCGCCTCGCCCGCAGCACGTTTCGGGCGTACCCGTCACAGACCGCGAGCATGTCGCGGTGAAAATGCATGGTGCCCTTTGGCTCGCCGGTCGTCCCCGACGTAAAAGCGATCAGGCAGACATCATCGGCGGCCGTATCGACCGGCGTAAATTGCGGGCTTGCATCCGAGATCAGCGCTTCCAGTGAGCCGGGAGCGCCGGTGCCCCAATAGACGATGCGCTTCAAATTGGGCGCGATGCTCTTTGCTTTCTCGAGTTCGTCGCCAAGTCTGCCGTCGCATAGTGCCAGCGCGACCTCCGCCTTCTGGATCGGATAGCCCAGCTCCTTGGCCCGCAGCAGCGGCATGGTCGCAACCACGATGCCGCCGGCCTTGAGGACGGCGAGATAGGTCGCGACCATCATCGGATTATTGGCAGACCGCAGCAGCACGCGCCCGCCGGTGACCAGGCCGAGTTTGTCGACCAACACATTGGCGATGCGGTTCACCAATTGCTGCAGTTCGCAATAGGAATAACTGACGTCAGGGCTCAGGATGCAGGGATCATCGCCGTGGCCAAGTTCGACCCAGCGATCGAGAAATTGAGTCACGCAATTTAGCCGTTCCGGGTACTGCAATTCCGGGCGCTTGAAAATGAACTCCGGCCAGAGATCGCGCGGCGGCAGATGATCCCTCGCGAACGTATCAATGTGAGCCGATGCCGTGCTGGCGCCGGTGAGCGCGACACGCGTTTGCGGTGGCTGAGGCTGAGGCTGTTTGGCGGGGGTGTCCGCGACCGACGCGTTGGCGGCATTGACCATTGCACGCTCCTTTCACCCTGGTGAGGCGTCCGGTAACGGAATCATTTTAGGCTTAAAGCATATTGACGCAAGCACAGACTTCACCCGTCCGGCGGTTTTGCCCGTAACTCGTTCAGCCGGATGCGAGTTCCACCAGCCGCAACGTCATCGGCGAGTTCGGCTCGGCTAGTCCCGCGATTGCCGTGAAATGATTGGCATCGGGGATGACGCCAAAGCGGCTCTCAATGCCGGCAGCGTTCCAGAGATCGACGATGGCAGTGCTTTGGCGGAAATATTCCGCGCTTTCATATTCCCCAACCACCGCATCGAGGCGTCCGCGCGCCGGCACGCTCCAGCATAGCGGGCTCGCAGCTCTCGCCGAGGCTTCGTCTAACTGCAACGCCTTGTTGATCGTGGTCCCAATCAGCGGCCTTAAATCAAACAGGCCTGAAATCGCGTAAGCCGCAACCACGAGATCCCGGGGCAATGAAGGGTCGTAAGCCCGCCAGTCGGTTGCCAGCATGCACGCCGCAAGATGCCCACCGGCCGAATGACCGCTGAACACAAGCGGCCGACCCAAGCGCGCGAGCTCGCGCGTTGCAATCCGCATTTGCTGGATAATGTCAGCCACGCTGACATCGGGACAAAGATCGTAACTTGGAATGGCAACACTGATACCATTCGCGTTCAGGCCGCCCGCGAGATGACTGAAATCCGAGCCGTCGAGCGCCTGCCAGTAGCCGCCGTGAATAAAGACGACAATTGGCTTGTCAGTTTCGCCGGCAAAAAAATCGATCCTGTTTCGTGTCCCGGTCCCGTAGCGAATTTCGCGCAGGCCATGCCGCTCGCGATAAGCCGCCGCATCCCTTGCCCAACCCGCCATGATCGAGGGATTTTCGGGTACTCGCGCCCGGTTGTTGTATTCGACTTCGTAATCGACCTCCGCGGTCAAGACCTATAGCCCTCGCGCGTGCGCGGATTTCCGCGCCGAGAGTTTGGTCTTGGCTAACAGGCGCATCAACTCGCGAACGTCCTTTGGAGTGAGATCCGAAAACAGGTCCGCGATCCAGGTTTCATGCTCGGCGGCCATTTTGCGAAACTCGGCGCGGCCGGTTTTGGTCAGCCGGATCACCTGAACCCGCCGATCGGTCCCGGATGTGCGACGGTCAAGATGGCCTGACTCGACCAGCCTCTCGACGAGACCGGTGACATTGCCATTACTGACCATCATGCGCTTGGACACATCCGACAGCGTCATGCCGTCAGGCGCCTTGTCGAGCTGCGCCATCAAATCGAAGCGGGGCAGCGTGACATCGAACCGCTCGCGCAACCGGCTGCGCACCTCGCCCTCGATCAGCGTCGTGCAAGTCAGCAGACGCAGCCACAATCTGAGTTCATTGCCGTGATCTTCCGGGAGCTCGACTGCCTTGGTCTCGGAATCAAGAATCATGACACGATCGTATCCGCCTCAACGGCGCAGCGGAGCATGGCTTCTGGCCGCGCGTGCCCGGTTGCGCATTTATTTGAAGCTTCAGGTAATCCGGCTTACGCCGCAAGTCAAAAGCTGGCGCTGCAGGGGATCGGTTTCAATTCTTTAGGTTTCAAATAATTGGCGCGCGGCTTGCATATCCGCTGCTCGTGTCGGTAACTCAGCATTGCAGCTTGGCTTGCGGCGGTGGGCATCATCAGAATAAGCTGAGCTTTGAAGCCCGGATTTCCGTTGGCTGCAGCGAGGAAAATTTGATGAAGCAGCACCTGAACGTGGCCGGCCTGGCGGTCGTCCTGAGTATGTTTTCGGGTCATGCCATCGCGCAGGAAAAACTCAAGATCGGCGTGATCGTCACACTCTCTGGTCCGGCGGCAGTACTCGGCCAGCAGGCCCGCGACGGCTTTATGCTCGCCGTAAAGGATCTCGGCGGCAAGATGGCCGGCAGGGATGTCGAAGTGGTCGCGGTCGACGATGAATTGAAGCCAGACGCCGCCGTGACCAAGGTCAAGGGGCTATTGGAACGCGACAAGGTCGATTTCGTCGTGGGACCGATCTTCTCGAACATCCTGCAGGCGATCCACAAACCGGTGACAGATTCCAGGACGGTCCTGATCAGCCCGAACGCCGGCCCTTCCAGTTACGCCGGCAAGAACTGCAGCCCTTATTTCTATGTGACATCCTACCAAAACGATCAGGTGCACGAGATCCTCGGCAAAGTCGCCCAGGACCGCGGCTACAAGCGCGTCTATCTGCTGGTTCCGAACTACCAGGCCGGCAAGGATTCCGCCGCCGGTTTCAAACTCGACTACAAGGGAGACATCGTCGAGGAGACCTACATGCCGCTGGGTTCGCTGGATTTCCAGGTCGAACTCTCGAAGATCGCGTCGCTCAAGCCGGACGCGTTGTTTACCTTCATGCCGGGCGGCATGGGCGTCAGTCTGGTGAAACAGTACAGGCAGGCTGGGCTCGCCGATAAAATTCCGGTGCTTTCGGCATTCACCGTCGATGAATCAACGCTGCCCGCCCAGCAGGATGCGGCGATCGGCATGTTCGGCGGCGCCAACTGGGCTCCCAATCTCGACAACCCGCAGAACAAGAAATTCGTGGCCAGCTATGAGGCAACCTACAACAGCGTACCCGGCACCTATGCGTTCCAGGCTTACGATGCGGCCATGCTGATCGATAGCGCGGTGAAGGCGGTGAAGGGTGACCTCACCAACAAGGAAGCCCTAATCGCCGCGCTGAAGAAGGCTGACTTCACCTCTCTGCGCGGAAACTTCAAGTTCAATACCAACGGTTATCCGATTCAGGATTTCTACCTGACCAAGGTCGCAAAGCGGGCCGACGGAAAATTTCAGACCGAGATTGTCCAGAAGGTGTTCGAGAACTACGCCGACCGCTACGCCAAGGACTGCACGCCGGACAAGTAACAAATGGGAAGGAAACAAACGCGATGAACAGCGAGATCACCGGGATCACCCGGGCCAATGAGGGCATGCAGGGAATTTCGTGGAATATCCTGGGCCAGACTTATGTACCGAAGAACCGCACCGAGCATTGTTTCTCCTGGCATGCGACATTCCCGCCCGGCACCTTCGTGCCACCGCATATCCATCCGGATCAGGATGAATATCTTTACATGCTGGAGGGAAAACTCGATTTCATGCTGGCCGGCGCGGATGCGCAGGCAACACCGGGCGATCTGATCCGGCTAGGCATGGGTGTTCCCCACGGCATCTTCAACAAATCCGACCAGACCGCGAAAGTGCTGTTCTGGGTTTCGCCGACTCGCAAGCTCTACGATCTGTTCTGGGGCATTCACAACATGAAAGAGCAGAAACCGGAGGACGTCGTCGCGATGGCCGCCGAATACAACATTCACTTCCTGCCGCCACCACCGGGCGCGTGAGGCTCTACGCCCGCACTGCCGCCAGCCCCGGCACGGCGGCGAAACCGGCCTTGCTCGCATAGCCGCGCACGATCGCCTCGCGCTGCGTGTAGCTCAGCACGTTATCGATATTGTCGAAACCATCGGGCGCCAACTGCTCAACCGCGTCGATAACGCCTTCCGGACCACCGCGCCGGTTGGAGCGCACGATCTCCGCCGTCATCGGCAAGCGCTTCTGCTCATAGGCGATCAAGGCCTGCCGCGGATGTTCCGAGCGCATCAACGAATCCGCCAGGCAGCGCGCGTCGAGGATCGCCTGCGAGGCGCCGTTCGAGCCGACAGGATACATCGGATGCGCGGCATCGCCGAGCAGGGTGACGCGACCGTTCGACCAATACGGCAGCGGATCGCGATCGCAGGTCGGATATTCGTAGAATTCCGGCGTGGCCGAGATCAGATTGGGTACGTCGACATACGGCACCGAGAACCGGGCGACGTGCGGCATCAATTCCTCGCGCTTACCGGGTCGCGACCAATCCTCCCGACGCGGCGGCGTCGCGTTATTGTCGCCGACTTTCACCAGCACCGCCCAATTGGTCAGACGGCTGGCTGGACTTGATCCTTCGGCGATCGGGTAAACCACCACCTTGGCATGAAGGCCGCCCGCCACGATCATCGAACGGCCGGTTAGGAACGCGGGCCAATCGCGCGCGCCGCGCCAGAGCATCAGCCCGTTCCAGCAGGGCGGCCCTTCTTCGGGAAACAGCGTCTCGCGTACGCGCGAATGGATGCCGTCAGCGCCTATCAGGATGTCGCCGCGCGCGGTTTTGATGTGGCCGCCCGTGCGGTCGAAAAAGTATGCCGTAACGCCGCCCTCGTCCTGGCTGAAGGACCCCAACCTGCAGCCGGTGTGGATCGCCTCCGGTCCGAGCCGCTCCTCCACAGTTCGGTGAATCACGCTCTGCAGGCGGCCGCGATGAATCGAGAATTGCGGCACATCATGGCCGGCGTCGATGCCGCGGGATTCGCGCCACACCTCCTGGCCGTGCCGATTGAGATAGTAAAGCACATCGGTTCGAATAGCGACGTCATCGAGCCTGTCCAGCAGCCCAAGGCCCGCGAGTTCGCGGATCGCATGCGGCAGCGTATTGATGCCGACGCCGAGTTCGCGGATGGTGTCCGATTGTTCGAACAGTTCGCAGCCGATGCCGCGGGCCCGCAGCATCAGCGCGGTCGTCAGGCCTCCGATTCCACCTCCGACGATAATGGCCTTCATCGCCCGACTCCACTCAACACGAAAACGCCAGCGGCGCCTAAACTCGCATGCGGCCTCACTCCGCCGCAAGCGGCTTCGTCGTCTCTAACTTCAGCTCGGCCCGGGTCTTCGGCTTAGCCTTAATTTTCAGGTCCTCGAAATCCTGCCGGTCGCGAACAGCGTTACGGAAAATCTGCTCCTTGCCCGGCAGATATTGCGGCGGACAGAACATGTCCGGCACGCCATACCATGCTGCGGCTTTCAGCGTGAATGAGGGATCGACCAGATGCGGGCGGCCGAGCGCCACCAGGTCGGCACGGCCGGCCGCGAGGATGGTGTTGACCTGGTCTGCCGTTGTGATGTTGCCGACGCACATGGTCGCGACCCGCGCTTCGTTGCGAACCTGGTCGGAGAACGGCGTCTGGAACATGCGCCCGTAGATCGGCTGCGCATCGCGCACGGTCTGGCCGGTCGAGACATCGATCATGTCCACCCCGGCTTCGGCGAACGCGCGCGCGACAGCGACAGC
>JAICIT010000167.1 GCA_025960445.1 Bradyrhizobium sp.
CTGTCGACGTCCATGTCATCGACGTCGTCGCGATCGTCGTCATCATTCGAGGCAGTATCGAATAATCCAGCGCGCGAATTATCGTCGGCGCGATCCCGCGAGCCACCGATATCGTCTATTCCGGCGTCGTGGGCCAGAGTGCTGCTGGATTGATCGGACCAGGGAGTTTGGCTCTGCGCGGTGCTGCCGAAGGCGTTGGGATCACCGAAGCCATGATGACTGCCGCCCATCATCGAACGTATGCTGCCAAGCAGGAGTGAACCGCCGACCATGCCGGCCGCCGCTGCCGCCGCGGTTCCCAGAAACGAGCCGCCGCCGCCGATCGGAGGTTGCGTCGCGCCGTAGGGCTGGCCGTAAGGGGCCTGGCCGTACTGTCCCGGTTGGGCCTGCTGCATCACTTGCCCGCTGTTCCATACGGGACGGCTGGGAGACTCAGGAGGCGGAACGTTCGGCACCGAGCCGCGGGGCGTTTGGCCTTGTCCGAATATCGTTTCGCGCATCGAATCAAGGAAGCCGCCGGATTGATTTTGCGAGGGCGAGGCTGCCGACTCCAGTTCCTGGATCCGGCTGTTTGCGCGCTTCAGCGCCTCGTCCTGCACCAGAACCGTCTGTACCAACGCGTATGGCGCATTAGGCGCCGAGCGCAGCCCTTCCGCGATCGCGGCGGCCGCCTCCGGATCGCGCGCCGCTCCTTCCAATCGGGCGAGCCGGTCAAAAAGATCGTCGATCATCTGGCGTTCTTGCGGCGTCATGGGTTTCTCCTCGCTTCGAGAGCGCAGGCGGAAATGTAAGCGGGCTTTGGGCCTGCAGTAGTCCGACGCCGAATTAAATTTCGGTGGGATTAGCCTGGCGTGCGCGGCTATTTGCCCGATCAGGTCAACGTGACGTTGTTCGTAGCCAGCAGGCGGGGGAAATCATCGCTCGCCAGAAACGCATGTTCGCGTTCGCGAGCCGTTGTGAACGGGTCAAGACTGACCAGGGTATCGTCGACGAAGCCGGGGTGACACATGATGACTCCATCCTGCGGCAGATCGTCCAAAAATTCCCGCATCAAGTTGCCGAAATCGGCTCGCCTGGAGAAATCATAGGCGCCGTCAAATCCGGGATTGAACGTCACCCCAGCTCGCGCCGCCCGGCGGCGGAATTGCGTGCTGAGGAAATCGAGAACCAGTGCCTTCGGCCTCCGGAGACGGCGCGCGAGCGCCTGATTGCGTCCGCTTTGACGAACCCAGGCGTTCGGCGCGGCCGCCTTTACCGCGCTTAGAAATGCGTCGCGCACCTGCGGGAAAAGTTGCACATGCTGATGCCCGTCCACGAAGTCCGGCCTCCGTCCGAAGGCTTCGGAGAAAGTTGAAAGCTGCACGATCAATTCAGCACGGACGATTTCAGCGTCGAGCCTGTGCAGCAGGCCTGCGCGCAAAAGTTTCGTATAAGTCAGAAACATGCCGCCATCAGTTGGTCGGAAATGCATTGTCAGCGGCCGAAACGGCGCCGTCAGTGTCGCGTGCAGGCCAATGGCGCAGCGCGGGTTGCCGGCGGCTGCGTCTTGCAGCGCTTTGATTTCGTCGCGGCCGGCTGCAGGTCCGACCACCATCACCGAGGTTGCGTTGAGCCGTCCGCGCTCGATCAAATCGCGAATGGCACGGTTAACTCCAGGGCTGAGTCCGTAATCGTCCGCGCAAAGCCAGATGCGGCGCGGCGGCGCGGCGTCGATCATTCGGCGGCGGTCCTTTCGCCGGCGGTTATGCTGTTTTCCGCCTCGACCGGTTTCACCGTGTGCTCGGCAACGAAATAGATCGGCCGCGCCTTCAGCTCCGAGAGTATCTTCCCAATATATTCGCCCACAATGCCGATCATGATCAGTTGCACGCCGCCAATGGTCATCAGCCCGATTACCAGCGAGGGATAGCCGGGGACGGATTTTCCAGTGGTCCAGGTTTCCCAGAGGATCGAAAGCCCGAACAGAAAGGCTATCGTTGCGAGCAACACCCCGAGCAGGCTGGCGAAACGCAGTGGCGCGACCGAGAATGACGTCAGGCCTTCGATTGAAAGCCCGACCAGCCGGCCGGCGCTGAACGTTGTGGCGCCGTGGGCGCGCGGCGCCGGCTCATAGTCGACACGGATTTGGCGGAAACCGATCCAGCTCGCCAGGCCCTTGAAGAAGCGATTGCGCTCGGGCAGCTGTCGCAGTGCCGCCACCGCACGCGGCGACAACAGGCGGAAGTCGCCGGCATCCTCCGGGATTTTCTGGCGCGCGCCCCAGTTGATCAGCGCATAGAACCCGTGCACGGCAATTCGCCGCAGCAACGTTTCGTTGTCGCGATGCGCCTTGGCGGTATAGACCACGTCGTAGCCGCCATCGATCCAGTGAGAGACAAGCTGCTCTACCAGATCTGGCGGATGCTGACCGTCACCATCCATGAACAGCACCGCGCCGCGCCGCGCATGGTCCAGCCCCGCCATCAGCGCGGCTTCCTTGCCGAAATTGCGCGACAGCGAAACGAGCTGAATATCGAGGGCGTCAGCGGCAAGTCCGCGCGCGATAACCGGCGTGGCGTCGGCGCTGCCGTCATCGACATAGACGACCTCGCAGGCAAGCTGGTAGCGCTCGCGCAGCTTCTTTGCCAACGCGATCAACCGCTGGTGCAAAAGCGCCAGTCCGCTCGCCTCGTTGTACAAAGGCACGACGATGGAAAGCCCTTGCGCCGCGGCAGTGGCCGCAGAGGCGGTCAACCCAGAAACGTCGGCACCGGTGGTCATCGTTCAGCTTCCAATTCCCATGAATACATATGGCAATTGCTGCCGCTTGTCGCCACGGGACAGGCCTCGGCCTTACCGACGCAGGAACGCCTCGAGCTTCGCAAACAGCGGATTGTCGCGGTCGAGTACGTAGTCCAGGGAGGCCACCGAGACCGTTTCCGCGCCATGGGCGCGCAGAAAGCTGCCCAACGCGTAAAGTTGGCCCGGGGGGCAGTGCAGTGTCACCATTCCCGATGACGTCGGTCCACCAAACGGGGAAACCACGCCGAAGCGATTATGCGCCTCCGCCAGCAGCGCGTCATTGCAGCCGCTAAAGCGAGTGCGGACTTCGCGGTACTTGCTTGCGCGCGCGCGCGCGGCGATGTGATCAAGGATGACGCGCGCGGTCTCGCGGGCCTCGTTCGACCATTCGGCATCCCTTGAGGCGACCAGATTGGCCTGGCTGCGCAGGATCACTCCGTCGTCGAGCACTTTGAGACCGTTGGCGGCCAGCGTTGCGCCTGTCGTCGTAATGTCTACGATCATTTCGGCGGTGCCAACGGCCGGTGCGCCTTCGGTCGCGCCGGCGCTCTCGACAATTCGGTAATCGACCACGCCGTGCGAAGCGAAGAATGTCCGCGTGAGATTGATGTATTTGGTGGCGACGCGCATCCGTCGGTTATGTTGCGCACGGAAGCCGGTGGTGACGTCGTCGAGATCGGCCATGGTCCGAACGTCGATCCATGCCTGCGGTACTGCCACGACCACATTGGCGCCGCCGAATCCGAGACTGTCGATGATCAACACGCGCTTGTCGGCATCGACGATGCTTTCGCGCACCAGGTCTTCGCCTGTGACGCCGAGATGGACTGTGCCGCGCGCAAGTTGCGAGGCGATCTCGCTCGCGGAGAGATACGCGATTTCCACATTATCGAGCCCGCCGATGGTGCCACGATAGTCGCGCGCGCCGCGTGGTTTCGCGAGCGAAAGGCCGGCACGCGTGAAAAAGGCTTCGGCGTTTTCCTGCAAACGGCCCTTCGACGGAACCGCGACCACAAACGGCGTTGTCATGGCACGCTCCGGTTCGAAGCGCCGCCGCGTGAGTTGCCGTCAGCTTTCGTCAAGGCCTCGACCCACACCGAAAATCCGACCGCTGGAATTGGGCTCGGCGCACCGAGTTGGGACATCAGCCCGTCATACCGCCCGCCGGCGACGAGTGGCTCGGGGCCACCATTCCTGGCATGCAGTTCAAATTCGAAGCCGGTGTAATAATCCAGGCCTCGTCCGAATGATGTGGAGAAGCGCGTCGCGGCGGTGTCGATTCCGCGCGCAGCCATGAAGCCGATGCGACTTTCGAATTGATCGATCGCGGCGGAGATGTCGAGCTTTGCATCGTCGGCAAGCGCCCGCAAGCGCGCGATCGCTTCGTCAGGATCACCCGCGATCGCCAGGAACCGCTTGATCAGCGTGAGCGCATCCCGCGGCAACGCGCCGCTCTTGAGCGTCGACTGCTCAAGGAAACGATCGGCGATTTCAGCTACCGAGCGCCCCCCGACATTGGTCGTGCCGGCGATCGACATCAAATCCGTGACCAGCGCCAGCGCCGCCTTGCGATCGGAGCCTGCAAGCGCTGCGAGCACCCCTTCATATTCGTTACTGCTCGGCCCTGTCGCAAGCGTAAGCCGCTCGAGATCCTGCGCGAGACTGATCTTGCGATTGAAGTCCTTGATCAGTCGCCGCCGCCAGACTGGGTAAAGATTGAGGGCGTCGATCAGTGCAATAAAGAGCGCGACATCGCCGGTGCGGATATCGACATCATTCACGCCAAACGCGGCGGCCGCTTCCAGCGCGAGCGCCAGCATCTCGGCGTCGGCGGCCGCACGATCCTGTCGTCCGAAGGATTCGATACCGGCCTGCAGAAATTCGCTGGGCCGGCCACCTCGATGACGAAACACTGGCCCCAGATAACTAAAGCCAGCCGGCTGTCCAGCCCGGGCCGAAGCCAAATAGTCGCGGGCCACGGGAATCGTGAGATCGGGACGAAGACACAATTCCTCCCCGCTGGGATCGGTGGTCAGATAGAGGCTCTTGCGAATGTCCTCTCCGGAGAGGTCGAGAAACGGCTCGGCGGGCTGAAGGATCGGCGGCTGGGCCAGGGTGTAGCCGGCCTGCGCGAACGACAACAGCAGCGCATCCGCCCATGCGGCGGATCCGGTCGCGCGAGGGGCGGCGGTGGAGGTCATCGCGAAGTCCAAATACGACGAAAACTGGGTTCCGGAACAGTAAGCTGGGCAGCCCATTAGCATGTGCGCCGTCCGGTTTCGACAGGGATCGGCCAAGTGGCTTAACGGGTGACCAAAATAGGCGGTTTACCCCGAGGCCAAAGCGTCAAGATGGGCGATCAGCGTCTATTTGCCTACGCCGTTAGCCGCCCAATCCCCCAGGACCGCCTGGACCAGGGCCAACGCGGCAACGGCCGCGGTGTCGGCGCGCAGGATCCTGGGGCCGAGGGAAAGCGTTAAGGTGTGCTTCTGGCGCGCCAGCATTGCCCGCTCTTCCTCGGCAAAGCCGCCTTCGGGACCGATCAGCACATCGATCCCGTTGGAGGCCGCCAAGGCTGCTTGCAGCGCCTTCAGCGGACTTGCTGACTCCGCGGCCTCGTCACAGAAAACCAGCAGGCGCTCTTCAGCACGCGCGCCGAGATAGCGATCAAGCGGCAGCGGTTCGGCGACAGTTGCAATATTCAGAATGCCGCACTGCTCGGCAGCTTCGATGACGTTAGCGCGCATCCGCCTGCTATTGACCCTTGAGACCTGGGTGAAGCGGGTCAGCACCGGCTGCAGGGTTGAGGCTCCCATCTCGACCGCCTTCTGCACCATGTAGTCGAGCCGCGCATGTTTCAGCGGCGCGAAGACGTAAGCGAGATCGGGCACACGAGCCTGCAATCGATTCTGGTCAACGATGGTAAGAGTGTCGGGCCGTTTACGCCCCGCGATCGAGGCCTGCCATTCGCCGTCGCGGCCGTTGAACACCAGAATGGTGTCCCCCGTGGCAAGACGCAGCACGTTGCCCAGATAATTGCTTTGGTCGCGCTCAAGTGTAACAGTTCCGCCTGCCGCCAAAGGCGCGTCAACGAACAACCGTGGCCGGCGAAAATCGTGTAGCGGCATGCTCGACGTTCCAATTCCGGCCGCCTTTTAGCCCAACCGAGCAAAATTGCCTCAATAATTGGTGGGGGTGTGGTCCAGCGCCGCGCTCTTGCCAAATTCCCCGGGTTGTTAAGAAGCGGCAGGAATCGTAAAGAAGCTGTGGTCGAAATCACTCTTCTCTCGAGAAGAGGTTCGGGACCGTATGAGCTTGCCGGAGGAACTGCCTTTGATCATCCGCCGTTTGATTGTGCCGCTCACGGTCGCGGCTGTAGCCGTCCATGCCGGTCAGGTTCGGGCACAGGGCGCATTTCCGGCGCCATTGCCGGGTCAAGGCCCCATCAAGAACGATCCCGCATTCCCACCCGTCAATGGCGCCGCCCCGACCGCC
>JAICIT010000168.1 GCA_025960445.1 Bradyrhizobium sp.
GAGGTCGGATCCGGTTTCCCATTGCTGGTGATTGCCGGCGGTGGATTGAATTCAACCATTGGCAACCTGACCAGCAACTCACCGTTCAATCCGATGGAGGAATTCAAAGGCGAGTATCGTTGCATCGCTTCGGACCTGCGCAACGCCAAGGACGGGCAGTCCTCGGGCCCGCTCGAAATCGACCGGCCATGGGACGCCTTCACCGACGACCATCTCGGCTTGATGGATCATCTGGGCATCGACAAGTTTCTGGTGTTGGGATTCTGCATTGGCGGTCCCATGATCTGGAACCTGCTGCGCCGAGCGCCCGAGCGCATCGTCGCGGCGGTGTTGGCGCAGCCCAGCGGGTCTCGTCCGGAGATGCGCGACCTTTTCTACGAAGGCAACATGAAGAACTGGGGTCCGGATTTGACCGCGCGCAGGACTGACATCACCATGGAAATGGTCGATAAGTTCCTGACCAGGATGTACCGCACGGACCCGGATTTCGTGTTCACGGTGACGCGTGATTTCGTGCGCAATTGCCAGACGCCGGTGCTGATCCTGCCGGATGATATTCCGGCGCATCCGTACGCCGTCGCGATGGAAGCCGCCATGCTTGCTCCAAAGGCTGAAGTGAGCATATTTCCCTGGAAGGAGCCGAAGGAGCGGATACCGCTGGCGATTCGCCAGATACGCTCCTTCCTGCGCGCGCATCTTCCCGCCTGAAAGCGACTACGCGGCCCGCGAGCTAAGCCTCAAAGAATCGGTTTTTCGGCCGCGGCAGGCCCAGATTTTCCCGTAGCGTCTTGCCTTCATACTCGCGCCTGAAAATGCCGCGGTTCTGCAGTTCAGGGATGACCTTGTCGACGAAATCGTCCAGGCCCGCGGGCAGGAACGGAAACATGATGTTGAAACCGTCGCAGCCGTAGCTGGTGAGCCATTCCTCCATCTGGTCCGCAATCAAGCGTGGCGTGCCGACAAACGACAGTCCGCCATAGCCGCCGACGCGCTGGGCAAGCTGACGCACAGTGAGCTTGTCGCGGGCGGCGACGTCGACGAGGCGCTGGCGGCCGCTCTTGCTGGCATTGGTTTCAGGAATCGGCGGCAATTGCCCGTCGGGGTCAAACCCCGATGCGTCGGTCCCTAGGATCACCGAAAGCGAAGCGATGGCGCTATCATAATGCACCTTACTGTCGAGCAGCGCGCGCTTTTCGCGCGCTTCCTCGATGCTGTCGCCAACCACCACGAAGGCACCCGGCAAAATCTTGAGGTGGTCGCGGTTGCGGCCGAGCCGGTCCATGCGGCCCTTGATATCGGCGTAAAGTTTTTGTCCGTCCGGGAGGCTACCGCCGCCGGTGAACACGGCCTCCGCCGTCTCCGCCGCCAACTGCTTGCCGTCTTCAGACGCGCCGGCCTGGACAATCACCGGCCAGCCCTGCACCGGACGGGCTATGTTGAGCGGGCCACGGACCGAAAGATATTTTCCTTTGTGATTAAGCACGTGCATTTTGGCGGGATCGAAATAAAGACCTGCCTCGACGTCACGCACGAAGGCGTCGTCAGCAAATGAATCCCACAGCCCCGTCACCACGTCGTAGAATTCGCGGGCGCGTTTGTAGCGCTCGGCGTGCTCCATGTGATCTTCGAGCCCGAAATTCAGCGCCGCATCGGGATTCGAAGTGGTAACGATGTTCCATCCAGCCCGGCCGCCGCTGATGTGGTCGAGCGAAGCGAAACGGCGGGCCACATGATAAGGCTCGTCGAAGGTGGTCGAACCTGTCGCGATTAGCCCGATATGCTCGGTGGCACCCGCGAGCGCCGACAGCAGCGTGAACGGCTCGAAAGAGGTGACCGTGTGGCTGCGCTTCAAGGCGTTTATCGGCATGTTCAGCACGGCGAGATGATCCGCCATGAAGAAGGCGTCGAATTTTCCAGCTTCAAGTTTTCGGATCAGCCGCTTGATATGCCCAAAATTGAAATTGGCGTCCGGCCACGCGCCGGGATAGCGCCACGCTCCCGTATGAATGCTGACCGGTCGCATGAACGCGCCTAGACGCAACTGACGTTTTACCATGGCTCTCTTTCCACAAAGACATTCCGCGGGGCTTCGGCGGCAGCACCCGAAGCGCCGGAATTATCTGGCGCGCGCGATAGGTCGCACGAATGCGCTCGCCAGCCGCGACCTGCTCAGGCGAGCACATCCTTCTGCATCTTGCCGCCGTAGAAATGGAAGAACGGCACCGGCGCATCATGGCGCAGCGGGCCCTTGGCGAGACGCTGTTCGAGTTCATTCAAGACATTCTTGGTCATCGCATGCAGATCGGCGAGCGGCTTTGATCCGATCTCTACCCAGACCAGCTCCACCAGCTCGGCGTCCACATGGATCACGCCCTCCACGCGATGAGCGATGGCGGAAGCGTCGGCCGTGAAGAACCGCGTGTCGAAGCGGCGCACCCGGCCGGGTGGGGTAATAGCGCGCGCGATCAAAAAAAGCCCGGATGGATCGGGCAACAGACCCGCTTCGGCAAAGGGCTTCCACGCGCCCTCGAGCCTTGGCCCGGCCCCATCGCCCTTGCGTCCGAGACAGAGACCGGTTTCCTCGCAGGCCTCGCGGATCGCGGCGATTGCAAGGGAACGCGCGCGCGAGGCCGTGATCTTGGGACTCCCCTTCAGGAGATTTTGTTCAAGCGCCTTCGGAATGGGCGCAGCGACGGGTACGCGATTATCCGCCTTGTCCACGCGACCGCCAGGGAAAACAAATTTGCCGGGCATGAACACCACCTTGTCGTGGCGCTTGCCTACCAGAACCTTTGGCGTGGAGACGCTACGATCGACCAGGATCAGCGTGGCGGCATCTACCGGGCGGCGATAGGGGTGATGATCGGCTTCCTTTTCGGTCTTTTCAGTATCGCTCATGTGCTCGTGACGCCCTCATTGTCCAGCCTCCGACTATTCCGTCGGATTTTGCTCATCGAATCCGTGCATCCGCAGCGCCCACTGCACGCCAACCACGGCTCCTTTCACCGGCTGCAAAAGCAAGAGCGACGCGAACAGCGTCAGCGGCAGGTAAATCGATAATTGCAATGCGACCGGAGGCGAGTAGTTGGTTTCGATCATCAACGCCAACGGCACCACCAGGTGGCCGACAATGATGATGACGAGATAAGCCGGAAGATCGTCGGCGCGGTGCGGCGTGAAATCCAGACCGCATACACTGCAGTGATCATCCACCTTCAAGAAAGCTCGGAACAGTTTTCCTTCGCCGCAGCGGGGACAGACTCGGCGGAAGCCGCGTTTCAACGCCGTCCAGACATTCCGCTTTTCGGCTATCGCGGTTTCCCTGGTCCAGACGATCGGGCGCGCGCTCAGGCTTTCCATGATTTGCCTTTTTTCGGTTTGCCGGTCCTGCTCTTGCCTGGTCGGCGATCTTTCCTGCGAAGGCTGCGTCCTGGATGCGCCGTGGCCCGAGGCCTGGAAGCATCCTGACGCCTGCCTCCGCGCGGCATCGGTTTTCCCTCCGACAGCAGCTCGAACCGCAATGCGCCGGCGACAGGTGCAGCTTCTACCAGACGCACATCGACAACATCCCCCAGCCGATGCATGGCCCCACTGCGGGAGCCGACCAGCGCGTGGCGAGCCTCCTCATAGTTGAAATATTCGGTACCGAGGGTGCGGATCGGGATCAATCCGTCGGCGCCGGTGTCCGTCAGTTTCACGAACAGACCGGCGCGCGTGACTCCGGAAATGCGGCCCTGAAAGGTAGCGCCGATGCGATCAGCCAGAAAATGCGCGATCAGCCGATCGGCTGTTTCGCGCTCGGCTTTCATCGCACGGCGTTCGGTCAGCGAAATTTGGGCAGCGACCTCGGTCAGCGTTTCCACCGTTTCGGTCTCCGGCAACGCACCTTCGCCGAGCCCGAGTCCACGAATCAAGGCGCGGTGCACGATCAAATCGGCGTATCGCCTGATGGGTGACGTGAAATGTGCATAGCGCCGCAGATTGAGGCCGAAGTGGCCGTAATTCTCTGCGGCGTATTCGGCCTGGGCTTGCGAGCGCAACACCACTTCATTTACCAGCGGTTCGGCGTCATGTCCCCGGACCTGCGCCAGCACACGATTGAACAGTGCGGGGCGTAGCGCGCCAGCTTTGGCGAACGGCAGATCGAGGGTCTTCAAGAATTCCTGAAGGTTATGAACCTTTTCGAGCGTCGGTTCGTCGTGCACCCGATAAATAAGCGGCAGCGACTTCTTTTCAAGCATTTCGGCAGCGGCGACGTTTGCGAGGATCATGAATTCCTCGATCAGCTTGTGAGCGTCCAACCGTTCGGGAACGATGACGCGGTCCACGGTGCCGTCGGACTTGAGTAAAATCTTGCGTTCGGGAATGTCGAGATCGAGCGGGTCGCGTTCTTCGCGCGCACGCTTCACGACTGCGTAGGCATCATAAAGAGGCTTCAGAATGGGAGCGAGCAGGGGGCCGGTGGTGTCGTCCGGCCGTCCATCGATTGCCGCCTGCGCTTGCGCATAGTGCAGCTTGGCGGCCGAGCGCATCAGGATGCGGTGAAAGCTGTGCGAACGTTTGCGGCCGTCATTTCCGATCACCAGCCGCACCGCGAGCGCGCCACGTGGCTCGCCCGGCACCAGCGAACAAAGATCGTTGGAGATGCGCTCCGGCAGCATCGGTACGACGCGATCCGGGAAGTAAACGGAATTGCCGCGCGCCAGCGCGTCGCGATCGAGCGCCGATCCGGGCCGTACATAGAATGCGACATCGGCGATCGCGACGTCGACGATATAGCCGCCTCTGTTGTTCGGATCGGGATCTGCCTGCGCGTGAACCGCGTCATCATGATCTTTGGCGTCGGGTGGATCGATCGTGACCAGCGGCACGTCGCGCCAGTCCTCGCGCCCTTTCAAGGCGGGGGGCTTCGCCTCTTCGGCTTCGCGCAAAGCGGCCGGTGAGAACGCTTGAGGAATTTCGTGAGCATGGATCGCGATCAGGCTGACGGCCTTTTCCGATGCGAGCGACCCCAGCCGTTCCTTCACCTTGCCGGAGGCAAGGCCAAAACCTCGCGAGCGGATGAGATCGACGCTTACGAGATCGCCGTCCTCGGCACCGCCGCTATCGGCCCTCGCGATATTCAACTCGCGGCCGGCCTGCTTTTTGTCGACCGGAACAAGCCGGCCTCCGCCGCCCGGCAGCGCGCGGAAAATTCCGAGCACGCGTGTCTTCGCGTGATCGATGATCTTGATAACCCGTCCGCGATAGACCGCCGCATCGGGCACCTCGAGCTTTTCGATCCGCAATAAAGCCCGATCTCCGACGCCTGGCGCCGTGCCCGGCCGCGATTGTCTCGGAACATGGATGCGTATCTTCGGCGGCTCGCCGCTTTCGACTTCATCCCATTCGGCCGGGGCGGCAATCAATTCACCATCGCTGTCGCGGCCGGTGATGTCGGCCACTACCGTTGCCGGTAACACGGCAGGGTCGCTGATTTTCTTGCCGCGCTTTTCAATTGCGCCCTCGTCGGCCAGTTGGCGCAGGATACGTTTTAACTCGGCACGATCCGCGTTCTTGAGCCCGAACTCGCGCGCGATCTCGCGGGTACCAACCTTTCCGGGGTGCGCGCGGATGAAAGCGACGATGGCGTCCCGGGCCGGAAAGCCATTTTCGCGACGCTTGGCCACGTTATCCCCGCGCTTTCCCGGCGCTCTTTGCCGGCGCTTTATTGGCGGCTGCGGGTTTGGATGCAGATGTCTTGGCTGCTGATGTTGCCGGCCCGCGCGCCTTGCTTATGGCCGCCGACTTCGGCTTTGACGCGGACGATTTTGGCTTCGCAGCAGCTTTGTTTACAGCGGCTTTCTTGGCCTGCTTTGGCGCGCTCGCATCCGCTTCGGCTTTCGCGGGCTTTGCAGGCTTCCCTTTCTTGGTGGCCTTGGCGCCGCGCTTTGGCTTCCCGCCCCCCTTAGCAACGCGTTCGTCGATCAACGCGATCGCCTCCGGCAAGGTTATCGTGTCGGGTGTCTTGTCACTCGGAATCGTGGCGTTGACGCCGCCGGCCGTCACATAGGCTCCGTAGCGGCCGCTTTTGACGGCCACCCCACCGAGCGTCGGGTGATCACCGAGGGGTTTGCCCGGATCAGCGCCGAAGCGGCGTCCGCTCGGACCTTTCGCGATTTTCTCGGCAATCAACGTGACCGCTCGATTCAATCCGATATCAAACACCTCATCACCGGCTTCGAGGCTGGCATAGGTCTTCTCATGTTTGACGAACGGGCCAAAGCGACCGA
>JAICIT010000169.1 GCA_025960445.1 Bradyrhizobium sp.
GCTTTGTCTTGAACGCTGACGCGCCGCTTCTCGCGCAAGTTTCAACCTCTGGCGTCAATGACAGGTTGGTGTAGGCTTGGGAACAACGGGTGCCAAAACCCGGTATGAAGGGGAGCAACATGGATCCGAGAAGGTGGACGCTGTCGGTTTTTACGATCGGCGTGACCGTTATCGCAGCAGGCCTGCTTTCTTCCCCGCCTGCGAGCGCGCAACAGCCGGCGGTTACCATCGATGCAGATGACATTGGCGGCGTTGTGCGCGGCCCAGGCGGCCCCGAAGCGGGCGTCTGGGTGATTGCCGAGACTTCGGAGCTGCCTACGAAATTCGCCAAGATCGTTGTCACCGACGATCAGGGCCGGTTCGTGATCCCCGACTTGCCGCCCAAGGTGAATTATGAGGTCTGGGTGCGTGGCTACGGTCTGGTGGATTCGCCAAAACTTCGCGCCAAGCCGGGCCAGCTGCTCAGCCTGACGGCGGTGCCGGCGCCGAACGAGGCTGCGGCTGCGCACTACTATCCGGCAATCTACTGGTTCACCCTGTTGAAGATTCCACCGGTCAAGGATTTCGGCGGCAGCACCGATATCCCGAAGGAGATCACACAAGACATCTGGCGCCAGCGCATGAACAACGTCGATTGCATCGGGTGTCATCAGCTTGGCCAGGAAGCGACCCGCACCATCCCGGCGGCGTTCGGCGAATTCAAGTCTGGCGAAGAGGCGTGGATGCGTCGTGTTTCCTCCGGCCAAACCGGCGAATGGATGGTGAACCGCCTCGCGGGACAACTCGGCGGCGTGCCGTTCAAATATTTTGGCGACTGGACCGATCGAGTGGCTGCCGGCGAGTTGCCGAAGAACAAGCCGCAGCGTCCGGCCGGGATTGAGCGCAATGTCGTCATCTCCTCGTGGGAGTGGGCTACTGAGAAACATTTCGTCCACGACCTGATCTCAACGGACCGGCGCAATCCGACGGTCAATGCGTACGGCCCGCTATATGGTTCGAACGAATACTCCTCCGATGACATGCCGATTCTCGACCCGAAGACGAGCAAGGTGACGTTCTTCAAAATGCCCGTCGCTGATCCCGCCATGCCCGAAATGTTTGGGCCGCCACTGCATCCCAATGCCATGCCGAAACCGATCGGACCGTCTGCTTACTGGGGCGACGAGCAGATCTGGAGCCAGCGCGCGAACAACCATAACGGCATGTTCGACGGCCAGGGCCGCGTCTGGCTCGCGGCTTCCGTGCGCGGCATCGATAACCCCGCGTTCTGTAAAAAAGGCTCGGATCATCCGTCGGCCAAGGCGTTCCCGCTGGAACGTTCGGGACGGCAAGCCTCGATGCTCGATCCCAAGACAATGAAGTACAGCTTCATCGACACCTGCTTTGGCACCCATCACCCGCAGTTCGGCTATGACGTTGACAATACGTTGTGGTTTTCAGGAACCGGTCCAGTAGCCGGCTGGGTCAACACCAAGGTATGGGATGCGACCGGCGACGCCGTAAAGGCGCAAGGCTGGGCGCCGTTCGTTCTCGATACCAATGGCAACGGCAAGGTGGACGAATACTCCGAGCCCGGCACTCCGGCGCAAGCTGGCAAGGACATGCGCGTCGCGGGCTCGGGTCCATACGCTGTCATGCCGCACCCGACCGACGGCTCGGTCTGGTACACGGTCAACGTGTTTGCCGGCACACCCGGCTTCATGCGTTTCGACCCGAAAACAAAATTGTCCGAGTTTTATGCGATTCCAAAGGAAGGCATCGGCGTACGAGGCGGAGACATCGACAAGGACGGCGTAGTCTGGGGCTCGGGCTCGAACGGCACTCTGATCAGTTTCGATCGGCGCCAATGCAAGAACCCGCTTAACGGACCTAACGCGACGGGCAACCACTGTCCCGAAGGATTTGCTTACTACAAATATCCGGGTCCGGGATTTGAGGGTTTTGAGAACACCAGCGCCGAGGCGAGCTATTACACCTGGGTCGACCATCACAACACAGTCGGTCTTGGCGAGAACATTCCAATCTCGACCGCAAACCTCAATGACGGATTCGTTGCGCTGAAGGACGGTCGAATGGTGATGCTGCGCATTCCCTATCCGCTTGGCTTTTTCGCCAAGGGACTGGACGGACGCATCGATGACCCGAATGCTGGCTGGAAGGGCAGGGGATTGTGGAGCACAAGCGGCGATCGCACGCCATGGATGATGGAGGGTGGCAAGGGATCAAAGCCGCGTGCCGTGCATATCCAGCTACGGCCAGATCCGCTGGCGAATTAGACCTCCCGGCGTGAGTTGGTTGTGTGCAACGTCATGGGGGCTCCGCGCATGTTCAAAGGACTCACGATCGTCTTCGTGCTGATGCTTTCCGCCGTCACACCGAGTGATGCACAGATTGTCGCGCTGGGCGCCAGCAGTACTGCTGGGTTTGGTGTCGGCGCCTCGTCCTCATTCCCCGCACAGTTGGAACGGATTCTACGTGCGAGGGGCCGGCGGATGTTGGTCCGCAACGCGGGAGTGAGCGGTGATACCACCGGCGGCATGCTTGCGAGATTGCCGAGCGCAGTCCCGAAAGGCACCACGATTGTAATCCTTCAGATTGCCGGCAATGACGCCATGAGAGGGATGAGCCCGGTTGATGCCCAGGCGAACCGGGCGGAAATCCGCCGGCAACTCCACGCCCGGGGGATTCGGACCATCGAGGCCGATGGCTACGTCGCCTCGGCGCTTCGAGCCGGCTTAAGGCAACCGGACGGAATTCACATGACGGCGGAGGGTCACCGCCGGGTAGCCGAGCAAATTGCTGCGTCGATTCGCTAATTCTTGAGAGCGCGAGCTTTGGCTCGCCTGGTGTTCTATCGAACGCGGTAAGGCACCGCGTATCCACCAATAAAAAACCCCGCCATTCGCGGCGGGGTTCAGTCTTGGGAGGAGTGAGCCTACGGGCTCGCACTAAGCTCTGATCAGGCGGGAATGCGTTCTTCCACCTCGTGCGGCTCGCGGAGCACATAGCCCCGGCCCCACACTGTCTCGATGAAGTTGCGGCCCTCGGAAGCGTTGGCGAGCTTCTTGCGCAGCTTGCAAATGAATACGTCGATGATCTTCAGTTCCGGCTCGTCCATCCCGCCATAAAGGTGGTTCAGGAACATCTCTTTGGTAAGCGTGGTGCCCTTGCGGAGCGAGAGCAGCTCCAGCATCTGGTATTCCTTGCCGGTGAGATGCACCCTCTGGCCGCCGACCTCGACGGTCTTGGTGTCGAGATTGACCACGAGATCGCCGGTCTGGATCACTGATTGAGCATGGCCCTTGGAGCGGCGCACGATCGCGTGGATGCGCGCGACCAGTTCGTCCTTGTGGAACGGTTTGGTCATATAGTCGTCGGCGCCAACGCCAAGGCCCTTCACCTTGTCCTCGATGCCGGCTAGGCCGGAGAGGATCAGAATCGGGGTCTTGATCTTGGAAACCCGAAGCTGCTTGAGCACGTCGTAGCCGGACATGTCGGGCAGGTTAAGGTCGAGTAGTATGATGTCGTAATCGTAGAGCTTTCCGAGATCGACGCCCTCTTCTCCGAGGTCCGTCGTATAGACGTTGAAACTCTCGGATTTCAGCATCAACTCGATCGACTGCGCGACGGCGCTGTCATCTTCTATCAGCAATACGCGCATGCCAGTCCCCTATAGTCGCCGCTGCGGGCGTCAGGTCGGCCGCACTTGCGGCACTAAAACGCCTTTGCACAACTGATTCGGATCCTGACGGGATATGGTTAACAAATTCTGATTCCTCTTCGCAAGGTCTTTCAGTGCAATTTTTAACGAATCGCGCTAAGGTACTGCCTGGAATTCAGTTTTTGTTAATCATCCCGTTCACGTTCCACATTAGGAGTAGGGCCTAACCTATTCCTCGCGACTCAGCCTTCGTTCTGACGGTTGAGCTGCTCTCAGTCATCAAAGACAGTGACGCAATGATTAAGGATGCGGGTAAACACGAAGTTAAGGTCGGAGCCGCAAGTCGCGGAAACTTAAGGTTTTCGCAATGAAAGCCCTCGCCGAGCAGATCAGCGACATCGACGGCGTAAATATATATGGCCGCGTGGTGGGCGTGCGCGGGTTGATGGTCGAGATCGCCGGCCCCATTCACGCGATGTCGGTCGGCGCCCGCATCGTGATCGAGACTGGCGGCCATCGATTCATTCCCTCCGAGGTGATCGGGTTCACGGGCAACAACGCGGTGGTGATGCCATTCGCCGGCCTCGAAGGCGTCAGGCGCGGCTGCCGTGCGATGATCGCGAATGCCGCAAGCCAGGTGCGGCCGTCGCCGCAGTGGCTTGGCCGGGTGTTAAATGCGATGGGCGAGCCCATCGACGGCAAAGGGCCGCTGCCGCAAGGCCCTTCCCCGATGCCGTTTCGCAATCTGCCGCCGCCGGCGCATTCGAGAAAAAGGGTCGGCGCACCGCTCGATCTCGGCGTGCGCGCGCTCAACACATTCCTGACTTGCTGCCGTGGCCAGCGGCTCGGCATTTTTGCCGGGTCCGGCGTGGGCAAATCGGTGTTGCTGTCAATGCTGGCGCGCAACGTCGATGCCGATATCACGGTGATCGGATTGGTCGGCGAACGCGGCCGCGAGGTGCAGGAATTCCTGCAGGATGATCTGGGCGAAGAAGGCCTGGCGCGGTCGGTCGTGGTGGTCGCAACATCGGACGAGCCTGCCTTGATGCGGCGTCAGGCGGCTTATTTGACTCTGGCGATCGCTGAATATTTCCGCGACGAGGAAAAGGACGTGCTCTGCCTGATGGATTCGGTCACGCGTTTTGCGATGTCACAGCGCGAGATCGGATTGTCGGCAGGCGAGCCGCCGACGGCCAAGGGCTACACGCCGACGGTCTTTACTGAACTGCCGAAGCTGCTCGAGCGCGCCGGGCCCGGCACCGGCCGCGGCACCATCACCGGGATCTTTACGGTGCTGGTCGATGGTGATGACCACAACGAGCCGATCGCCGACGCTGTGCGAGGCATTCTCGACGGGCATGTCGTAATGGAGCGCGGGATTGCCGAACGCGGGCGTTTTCCCGCGATCAACGTGCTCAAATCGGTGTCCCGCACCATGCCGAAATCGGCCGATCCGGCCTATCTGCCAACCATCAACAAGGCACGCCAGATCATGGCCACGTACGCCGACATGGAGGAACTGATCCGGCTCGGCGCTTATCGCGCAGGCTCCAGCGCGGAAGTCGACGAAGCGATCCGGCTGCATGAACCGTTCGAGAGTTTTTTGCGCCAGGATAAGGACGAAGTGACCGGATTGAATGAAGCTTACCGCCAACTCGCGCGAATCCTGAGCGATTTGGAAACGGAACGCTAACTTTGTCAGGCCATCATCCGCGCCAGATAAACAGCAATGCCGGTGGGGCCCTTGGGGGGTACCGGTCTGTCCCGCGTCCAGATCGGGACTTCTGGGGAGTATGAGTCGATGAAGTCACGCGAAACGCTAATCCGTCTCAAGAAATTCCAGGTCGACGAGAAGCGTCGACGGGTAGCCCAGATCGAAGGCATGATCGCCGATTTCCAGCGCATGTCGGTCGATCTCGAGCGCGAAATCCAATCCGAGCAGGAACGTGCCGGCATCAACGATCCCTCGCACTTCGCATATCCGACTTATGCCAAGGCTGCGATTCAGCGCCGTGAAAATCTGACGCGTTCGGCTGACGAACTGCGGATCCAGCTTGAAGACGCCAAAAGCCTGCTGGGCGAAGCCTTCGAGGAACTGAAGAAAGTCGAGCTGCTGGACGAACGCGATCAGGCCCGCGAACGCGCCGAGGAAAGCGCGCGCGAACAGGCCGATCTCGACAGCATCGGGCTGATGCGTGCGCGCATCGGGGCCGCGCTCGCCTGAAGCATTCTCTCTAGCTCAAGCATTCCAAAACCCGGGCCGCGAGGTCCGGGTTTTTCGTACATGTCCACAGAACCACCCGGGCCTGAGTTGGTGGCTCGGTCTGCGGCAAGATATGGTACGACGGTTCGGGAATGCCGCTTCGCTCTGTAATCACTGGACCAGGCGGCATGATTTCGGGGGGCTGAATGCTGACGCCAGCAGAGCTGGTCTGGCTGATTGCCGCGGTGGCAAAGGGGGATGAGGCGGCTTTCGAGCGTCTCTATGCCGCGACGCGCGCGAAACTTTTTGGCGTTGTGCTCCGTATCTTGCGGCGGCAGGAGCTCGCCGAGGAGGTTATCCAGGAGACCTACGTCAAGATCTGGAACAGCGCCGGACA
>JAICIT010000170.1 GCA_025960445.1 Bradyrhizobium sp.
AAGCTTGTACTTGCCGCCGCGGCCGCGGCGTAGCCGAGATCGCGGTAAGGGGCGAAGCGGCCCCACTGCTTGTTGCCGCCGTTCAACAGATCGAAGCAGATTGCGCCCGGAACGATCGGAACGACCGCCTCGCGGATCCGGAAGCCGCGGCCCTGTTCGGCGAGCCACGCCTGGACCCCGTCGCCCGCCTCGAGCCCGAACGCTGAACCGCCCGAGAGCGCGATGCCGTCGACCTTTTCAACCACGTTGACCGGGTCGAGCAACGCACCATCGCGTATGCCGGGCCCGCCGCCGCGCACATCGATGGCAGCAACGGCGGGTTTATCGAACAACACCGCAGTGACGCCGGACCCCAGCGCCCTGTCGTCGGCATGCCCGACGCGGACGCCTGCGACGTCGGTGAGAAGATTTTTCATTGCTCGTTCCTCAACGACGCAGATGACTCCGGCGTTGCGCCCCGGTCAACCGCATCCAACGCAGGGGCTGCGGATCGCTACCGGCAACAAAAACGCCCCGGCGAACCGGGGCGCTTGAGTTGTTGCCTCTTGCCGCGGCGATCACGACGCCTTTGGATTGATCTCGGTGTAGTTGCCCTTGGCGTCCCATTTGTAGACGACGTAATCGATTTGCTTGATGTCGCCCTTGGAATCGAACTCCATCTTGCCAATCACGGTATCCCAGGCGCCGCCCTTGATCGTGTCCATGACCTTCTTGGGATCGATGGTGCCGGCTTTCGCCGCCGCTTGCGACCAGACCTGCATGGCGGCATAGGTGTAGAGCGTATAACCCTCGGGATCGATGCCCTTGGCCTTGAAGCGTTCCACGATCGACTTGGCCGTCGGTTTGTTACGCGGGTCCGGACCGAAGGTGAACAGCGTGCCTTCCGCCGCGGGCCCGGTGATCGAGGCGAACTCCTTGTCGGCCAGCGCATCGCCGGCCATCAGCACGGTCTGCAGGCCCTGGTCGCGCATCTGGCGCAGGATCAGACCGGATTCCTGATGGTAGCCGCCGACATACACTAGATCGATGTTTTCGCGTTTCAGGCGCGAGACGATGGCATTAAAATCCTTGTCGCCCTTGTTGTAGGACTCGAACATCTTTTCGGTGAAGCCCACCTTGTTGAGCGCCTTCTTGGTCTCGTCGGCGAGGCCTTTGCCGTAGGTGGTCTTGTCGTTCAGAATCGCGACGTTCTTGCCCTTGTAATTTTTCGCGATGTATTCGGCGGCGACCAGACCCTGCTGATCGTCACGACCGCAAACGCGCGCGACGTTCCAGAGCTTGCGTTCGGTGAACAGTGGATTGGTCGAAGCCGGCGTGATCTGCAAGACATTGCCGTCGGCATAGGCTTCCGATGCCGGAATCGACGACGACGAACAATAGTGGCCGGCGACAAACGGGATCCTCGCGCTGGCAATCTTTTCAGCCACCGAACGCGCCTGCTTGGGGTCGCAAGCATCGTCTTCGACATCAAGCGCGAGTTTCTTGCCGAGCACCCCGCCAGCAGCGTTGATATCTCCCACGGCCTGTTCGGCTCCGTTCTTCATCTGGCGGCCGAACGCGGATTCGCCACCGGTCATCGGGCCGGCCACCGCAATCGTGAGATCCTGCGCCATGGCCGCGCTCGACAGCGCCAGCGAGGCGCCGAATGCCAGACCGATCAATTTCAATGAGTTCATGAGAAGTCCTCGCGGGCTAGATAGCTACGGAAAGTACCGGGCACGCCGGGTCGAAAATCCGGGGTATTGTCGGATGAATTCGCCTTGAAGTCATCGCCAATTTTCGAACTAACGCGGCACTTTGCCGCCAGCTACGCCCGCCTGCCACCTTCGAGATAAGCGGCGCGGATTTCCGGGCGCTGCAACAACTCGCTGCCGGTTCCCTTCAATGTAATCAGGCCATTGACCATGACATAGCCGCGATGGGCCAGCCGCAACGCATGATTGGCGTTCTGTTCCACGATCAGCACGGTGAGGCCGTCCTGCCGGTTCAGGGTGCGAATTGCGTCGAAAATCTGGCGCGCAATCAGCGGCGCCAAGCCCAGCGAAGGCTCGTCCAGCATCAGCAGGCGAGGGCGGCTCATCAGTGCGCGTCCGATCGCAAGCATTTGCTGCTCGCCGCCTGACAACGTGCCGCCGCGCTGGGTCATGCGCTCTTTGAGGCGAGGAAACAGAGTGAAGACGCGCTCCAGGGCGGTGGCGCGGTCCGCCTCGCTGCTATCGGTGGCGTCGGCGCCCATTTGAAGATTTTCCGCAACGCTCATGCGCGGGAAAATTCGCCGGCCTTCCGGCGACTGCGCGATCCGAAGCCGGGCGATTTCATGGGTCGGCACATCCGTGATGTCCCGGCTATCGAAAATGATCTGGCCCGAACGGGCACGCGGCTTGCCGAAAACCGTCATCATCAGCGTCGATTTGCCGGCACCGTTGGCGCCGATCAGAGCAACGATCTCGCCCCGGTTGATGTCGAGATCAACGCCCTTTAGCGCCTCGATCTTGCCGTAGGCCGCGCGCAACGCCCGGATCGTCAACAGAGGCTGCGCCGTCACGTTCCGCTCTCCATGACGGCGATAGCTTCCTGCTCATCGGCGCCGAGATAGGCCGCGATTACCTTGGGATCGTCGCGGACATCCTGCGGCGAGCCCTCGGCGATCTTCATGCCATAATCCATCACCACGACGTGGTCGGAAATTTGCATCACCACCGACATGTCATGCTCGATCAGCAGGATCGAGGCGCCATGATCGGCGCGGATCGAAAACAGCAATTCGCTGAGTGCGGCGCTTTCTCGTGTGTTCAGGCCCGCGGCTGGCTCGTCGAGGCAAAGCAGCGCCGGTTCGGTGCACATCGCCCGCGCGATCTCGAGACGGCGCTGATCGCCGTAAGGCAGGTTGCCGGCGGCATCGTCGGCGCGCTCCAGCAAGCCGATGCGATCGAGCCAGAGCCTTGCCTGATCGATCGCGCGGTTTTCGGCGCTTCGCCACGACGGCGCGCCGATCAGTCCGAGGAAGGTCAGCCCAGACGCCAGCATCAGTGCGTTGTGCTGCGCCACCATCAGGTTTTCCAGCGCGGTCATGCCGGGAAACAGCCGGATGTTCTGGAATGTGCGTGCGACTTTTGCCTGTTTGGAAATCCGGAAATCGTTCAGCCGCTCGAGCTGGATTTGCTTTCCGGAATCGTGCGTCAGCCGCATCGTGCCACTGGACGCCCTATAAAATCCGGTGATGCAGTTGAACACGGTGGTCTTTCCAGCACCATTCGGTCCGATCAGCGCGGTGATCTTCCGCCGCTCGGCGGCAAATGACAGGTCGTTGACGGCGATGATGCCGCCGAAGCGCATCGTCAGGCGATCGACGCTGAGGATGCTGTCGCTGCTCATCCGTGACCCTCCTTGACGAGGTCGGACGAGATGGCGTGGCTGTGCTTGAGGAACACCGTCGGCGCGCGATGACCGATCAGACCGCGCGGGCGCCAGATCATCAGCAGCACCATCGCAAAGCCAAAGACCAGCATGCGGTACTGGTCGAGCCCGCGGAACAGCTCGAAGCCGCCGATCATGGTGAGTGCGGCGAGCGCCACGCCGAGCTGCGAACCCATGCCGCCCAGCACGACGATCGCCAATACCAGCGCGGATTCCTGAAAGGTGAATGACTCCGGACTGATGAAGCCTTGCCTGGTTGCGAAGAACGCGCCGGCGAATCCGCCAAACATGGCGCCGGTCGCAAACGCGGTCAGCTTCGTCGTCGTGGTGTTGATGCCAAGCGCTCGGCACGCAACTTCGTCTTCGCGGAGCGCTTCCCACGCTCGGCCGATCGGCAGCCGACGTAGGCGGATCGTCACCCAGTTCGTCAAAAGCGCCAGCCCCAGGATCAGATAGAACAGAAACACGATGCGATGGGTCGGCGAGAATTCGATGCCGAGTTTTGCCGCAAGGCCATTATCGCCCGGTGTGAGCGGAATGCCGAACAAGGTCGGCCGCGGGATTCCCGACACGCCATTCGGGCCGCCTGTCAGGCTCTGCCAATTAATGATGACAAGTCGAATGATTTCACCGAACGCCAGGGTGACAATGGCGAGATAGTCGCCACGCAGCCGCAGCACCGGGAAGCCCAGCATGACACCCCAAAGGGCGGCAAGAATGCCGGCCAGCGGCAGGCAGATCCAGAACGACAGCCCGAAATTGGTCGCCAGCAGCGCGTAGGAATAGGCGCCGACGGCGTAAAACGCCACGTAACCGAGATCGAGCAGCCCGGCGAGACCGACCACAACGTTCAGTCCCCAGCCCAGCATCACATAGGTCAGCACCAGAATGCCGAGATCGAGAATGTAACGCTGATCGTAAAAAATCACCGGCACCAGAACCGTGAAGATCAGAAGCAACGGCGCGATCGCACGCCGCGCGAGCGCCAAGCCGGTTTGCACGGAAGCTGGAACGACCCGGGTGACCGTGACCGGTCCCCACCAGCGCCGCAGCAATTCGATGAGAATGCTGCCGCCGAACACCCCGGCGACCATGAGGGCGAGATCGCCGAATCTGGTCCAGTAGACGAGCTGGCCCGTGGGGCCTGCTTCGGTGCGGATCCCGATCATCAGCGAAAACAGCACCAGCGCCACCAGCGCGCTGATCAGGGATTTCTTGAAAATGTATGCGGCATTTAGCCCGCTGGAAGCTGCCGCTGGTTCGGGCGCGGGTGCTGACACTCCGCGCGCCCTCAGACTTTTTCAACTTCGGGCCGGCCAAGCAGGCCGGTCGGAAGGAAGATCAGCACTACGATCAGGATGGAGAACGCAGCGACGTCCTTATATTCGACAGAGAAATACGCCGACCAGAGCGTCTCGATCAGGCCGATCGCAAGTCCGCCCAGCATCGCGCCCGGCAGCGAGCCGATGCCGCCGAGCACCGCCGCCGTGAATGCCTTGATGCCAGCGACGAAGCCCATGAAAAAATCCACCAGGCCGTAATACAGCAGGTACATCATTCCAGCCACGGCGGCGAGCGCGGCTCCGATCACGAACGTCATCGAAATGGTGCGATCGACATCGACCCCGAGCAGCGCGGCCATTGTCTGGTCCTGTTCGCAGGCTCGCATGTCGCGGCCGAGCCGGGTACGCGCCACTAGCCACGTAAAGATCGCCAGCAGCACGATCGTCGTGATCACGACAATGATTTGCACATTGGACAAGCGCACCACGAAGCCGTTCTTCTCCAGCAATGTATAGCCGCCAGTTATGATCGGCGGCACCGGCTTCACCCGTGCGCCTTGCGTGATCTGCGAGTAGTTGCTCAACACGAATGACATGCCGATCGCGGACAGCATCGGGGCCAGACGAAATGAGTGCCGCAGCGGCCGATAGGCGATGCGCTCCACGGTCCAGCCATAGAGGGCTGTGATCGCCATCGACACCAAAAGCACGATCAGCAGGATCACGGGAACGGTAGTCAGGCCTACGGAGACCAGGATCAAAAAGGCGATCAGCGCGATAAAGCCGCCGATCATGAAAATGTCGCCATGCGCGAAGTTGATCATGCCGACGATGCCATAGACCATCGTATAGCCGATCGCGATCAGACCATAGATCGAGCCCAATACGATGCCGTTGATCAGTTGCTGGGCGAAATAATCCATGCCGCTGCCGCTGCTGAAATTGACGCGGCCGTTGCCCCGCAAATCGGAGCCACGCGTCGGCATTTTTCTAACAGTGGCAGTTGAGTGCGGCAACAGCGCTGGCTGCGGCTTTAATGCTTGTACAGACCTAGTTTCGCTCTCGGTTCCCCTGCTGCTGGCGATCAGGCAAGGCCATCAACTGCAACGAACCCAGTGAAACCCGGTCGTTCCGGCGAGGGGCTCTGGGGGCCAACAGGTACGTCGGTCCGGCGTCACGGAGATTAAGGTAAACAAAGGGTTTAAATTGCCCGCCGTAGTTTAAGCGCGTTAGCTCGTCCGCAAAGCCGCCACTTCGTCTGGAGTTCGCGGAAGAACGGGAAGCGACAATGTCCACAAACTGGCGGATCGGCTCATTCAACGCCGCGTTGCTGGCGGCCTACTTCATTCCGACCTGGGCCATGGTTGCTTTCAAGATCATGGTCTCGCCGATCCATGGCCTTTATGAGCGGCCCAACATATCGGTCGGATTGTTCATCAGCGACCATCTGCAACTCGCCGCGATCAACACCGTCCGGGTCGCCTGGCTGCTCGCTTTGGGCAAACTCACGGTC
>JAICIT010000171.1 GCA_025960445.1 Bradyrhizobium sp.
AGCAGCGCTACCACCGTCCCCGGCAGCGGCGCGACGATCTTGTCCTCACCAACCTGCTCTTCATCGTCGCCGCCGAACGGATCAATCCAATGCAGGTCGAAGCGGCCGTTGCGCGTCCGAAGATAAAGCTCATGCCCTTCTATGACCGAAACGACATGGTATTTCATCCCGTCCAGCGTCACATCAAGCCCGCCGTCCTCCGCATGGGAATAGGCGAAAGCTATTTCCTTCCCGCCGATGGTGAGTGTCTGCGGTCCTCTGCCATAGTGGAGTTTCACGTCTTGCTCGGGGCCGTACGCCTGACGGAACCTGAAAAGCCGCTGCCGCGTTCCCACCGGCATCCAACCCGATTGCAGCCAAGGCGAGCGTGCGTCGGAACGCGCGGCTTTCTCTTCTTGGGAGATAATCGCGCCGACGGCCGCGCCCAGCTCGAGCTTGCCTGGGACAATTGGCGCCGGCGTCAAGTTCTTCAGTTCGCGTTCGATAAAACCGGTATCGATGGCATTGGCACGTACTTCCGGGCGCGTTATCAACGCCGACAGAAACGGAATGTTAGTAATGACGCCGCGAACGTCCGATTCCTCCAGGCCGCGATTGAGCCGCTCAATCGCCATCTCACGGCTTGGCGCCCAAGCGATTACCTTGGCCAGCATGGCGTCGTAGTGCGGCGAAACCGCATCGCCGGACCGATAACCGGCATCAATGCGCAGGCCATCCACCGCGTCCGGCATGTGCCAGGTCCGTATTGTGCCGACGGATGGCATGAAATTCTTGTCCGGATTTTCGGCGTAGACCCGCGCCTCAATTGCGTGACCGTTGAGCTTCACCTCATTTTGCCCCAACGGCAGCTTTTCGCCGAACGCCACCCGAAACTGCCATTCCACCAGGTCGATGCCGGTGATTAATTCGGTCACGGGATGCTCGACCTGCAGTCTTGTGTTCATCTCGATGAAAAAAACGTCTTTGCCATCCGAAACAAATTCGATGGTGCCGGCACCGACATAGCCGACCGCGCCCGCGGCCTTGCGGGCGGCGGCGCATACGCTCTCGCGCTGGCTGGCGTTAAGGGTCGGGGACGGGGCTTCCTCGATCACCTTCTGATGACGGCGCTGCAATGTACATTCACGCTCAAACAATGACAGCAGATTGCCGTGACTGTCGCCAATCACCTGCACTTCGATATGACGCGGATTGGTGACGAATTTCTCGATCAGCATACGATCATCGCCAAACGCGGCTTTTGCCTCGCGCTTGGCGCTGACGATCGCGGCAGCAAGCTCACCTGCCGAATGTACGATCCGCATGCCGCGTCCGCCGCCGCCGGCCGATGCCTTGACCAGAACGGGGAAACCGATCTTGTCGGCCGCCTTCATCAGCGTCGTTTCGTCCTGGGCCTCACTGTGATATCCGGGCACCAGCGGCACGCCCGCTTTTTCCATCAGCAGCTTCGAGCCAGATTTCGAACCCATCGCGCTGATCATGCTGGCGGTCGGACCAACGAAAACCAATCCGGCATCAACGCAGGATTGCGAGAATTCGGCGCTTTCGGACAGAAAGCCGTAGCCGGGATGAATGGCTTCAGCGCCACTCTGGCGCGCCGCTTCGAGTATGCGGGGAATGCTGAGATAACTGTCGCGCGCGCGCGCCGGGCCGAGCAGCACAGCCTCGTCCGCCATGTCGACGTGCATGGCATCACGGTCGGCTTCGGAATAGACGGCAACAGTACGCAGCCCCATCGCCCTTGCGGTACGGATCAAGCGACAGGCGATCTCGCCCCGATTAGCGATCAGCAGGGTCCGAAACCGCCGGTACAGTCGGGAGCGATCCATCATCACATCCTGAACAGCCCGAAGCGGGTCTGCTCGATCGGGGCATTTGCTGCGGCCGCAAGCCCAAGGCCCAGTACTAGCCTGGTGTCGGCGGGATCGATCACGCCGTCATCCCACAATCGGGCGGTGGCGTAATATGGGTTGCCCTGCTTTTCGTACTGAGCGCGTATAGGGCTCCGAAACTTGTCTTCGTCCTCGGAGGACCATGTATCGCCCTTGGCTTCGATGTTATCGCGCCGGACCTGGCTGAGTACCATTGCCGCCTGTTCACCGCCCATGACCGAAATACGGGCGTTCGGCCACATCCAGAGGAAGCGCGGGCCATACGCGCGGCCGCACATCCCATAATTGCCCGCGCCATAGGAGCCACCGATCACAACCGTGAATTTCGGCACGCCGGCGGTAGCAACCGCCGTCACCAGCTTGGCGCCATCGCGTGCGATACCGCCGGCTTCGTATTTCTTACCAACCATGAAGCCCGTGATGTTCTGCAGGAACACGAGCGGAATATTGCGCTGACAGCATAACTCGATGAAATGCGCACCCTTCAGCGAACTCTCGCTAAAGAGAATTCCGTTATTGGCAATAATGCCGACTGGATAGCCCCAGATGTGGGCGAAGCCGCAAATCAGAGTCTGACCGTATAACTTCTTGAATTCGTCAAACTCTGAACCGTCGACCAGGCGTGCGATGACATCGTGGACGTCGAACGGCTTGCGCCCATCCGCGGAGACCACGCCATAAATGTCTTCGGGTGCAAACAGCGGATCGCGCGGCTGACGCATGTTCAAAGGCGCGCGATCGGGTTGCTTCAATGTCCCGACGATGCGCCGCGCGATCCCGATCGCATGACTGTCATTCTGCGCATAGTGATCCGTTACGCCGGACTGCCGCGAATGCACGTCCGCTCCGCCGAGCTCTTCAGCGGAAACCACCTCTCCGGTTGCTGCCTTCACCAGCGGGGGACCGCCCAGAAAAATTGTGCCCTGATTGCGGACGATGATGCTCTCGTCAGACATGGCCGGCACGTAGGCGCCGCCGGCGGTGCAGGAGCCCATCACAATGGCGATCTGCGGAATGCCGAGCGCCGACATCTGCGCTTGATTGTAAAAGATGCGGCCGAAATGCCGTTCGTCGGGGAAAATCTCGTCCTGCATCGGCAGGAATGCACCACCAGAATCCACCATATAGACGCACGGCAGCTTATTTTGACGCGCGACATCCTGGGCCCGAAGGTGCTTTTTCACTGTAAGCGGGTAATAAGTCCCGCCCTTGATGGTCGCGTCGTTCGCAACGATGACGCATTCCCGACCCGAGATGCGCCCCACTCCCGTGATGATACTGGCGGAATGCACGTCCCCGCCATAAAGGCCGTAAGCGGCGAGCGGAGACAGCTCAAGAAATGCCGTGCCCGGATCGATCAGCAGGTCGACCCGTTCTCGCGCCAGCATCTTGCCGCGCGAGATGTGCCGCGTCCGCGACACCTCGCCACCGCCGCCCGCGACCTCATCCAGCCGTTCGCGCAGTTGCGCGACCAGCGCGCGCATGGCTTCCGCGTTGGTGGCAAAATCGGGCGAGGCAGGATCAATAGTAGAGCGAAGCGGCATCTCTTCAGCAGTTAATGTTGCGCCGCAATTCCGGCGTTGGAGCTCGGATCATGGTGTCATCGGGGAGCCGCCTCGCGCAACCGATAACTTCCGGTCGCAGCGTAAGTCATTGGTTAATAGCAGTTCGCCCTGCTAGTGGGTCCAGGGTTCGCCGCGTCGGAACGCGAAATTATCAGCATAGGCAGCTTGCCGGCGTGCTGGCTCCTTGGGCTCGATCACCTGGTAGGGAATGCCCTTGCTCTCACAATAGGCGATCGCTTCTTCTTTGGTCTGGAAGCCGATCGTGAGCTGCTGCTTCATGTCGCCGGAACTGGTCCATCCCATCAAAGGCTCGATTGCCCGGGGCTGCTCCGGCTCATAATCGAGCTGCCACTCCTTGGTCTGGGCCATGCCCGACTGCATTGCGTTTTTGGCCGGCTTAAAGATGCGTGCGGTCATTGAACCGATCTTGGGAAAGCGGAATGTGGCCGCATGGTGGAAACTGCCGGGATGGTATAAATGGCAAGTCAGAAGTTCACTGATTCTTGGCCAGATGTTACATTTTCCTGACCCGTATAGTCATTATACTGGCGACTGACAACGGTCGCCGGGGGCAAGTAAGAGGCCGTTGTTCTGCTGCTTGATCCGCTCGAAAGTTTATTCGAAACGACGCCATGAAAATCAACGCAACACTCCCGGAAAAAGGCCGCGATCTCAGACTGGACCTGTTTCGCGGTGTCGCGAACTGGGCGATTTTTCTGGACCACATACCGGACAACGTCGTCAACTGGATCACCACGCGAAATTACGGCTTCAGCGACGCCGCCGACCTGTTCGTTTTCATCTCCGGTTACACCGCCTCCTTCGTATATGCGCGGATGATGCTGGAACGCGGCTTTATCGTCGGCGCGACGCGTCTGACCAAGCGCGTATGGCAGCTCTACGTCGCGCATATCATCCTGTTTGTGATCTATATCGTTTCGATCGGGTATGTCGCACAGCGCTACAGCGATCCGGAGATCATCAACGAGTTCAACGTCGCAGGACTGGTCGACAGCGCGGTTGAAACGCTGCGCCAAGGATTGCTGCTGAAGTTCAAACCGGTCAATCTCGACGTGCTGCCGCTTTACATTGTGCTGATGGGGCTGTTCCCGCCGGTATTGTGGATGATGCTGCGCCGGCCCGGTCTCACCATGCTGGCATCGATCGCGCTGTGGCTCGCGGCCCGGCATTTCGGTTGGAATTTCAGGGCCTATCCGGCCGGAACCTGGTACTTCAACCCCTACTGCTGGCAGGTGCTGTTCGTGTTCGGCTCATGGTGCGCGCTAGGGGGCGCCAGAAAGTCCATGGCGATTATCAACGCGCCATTCACCCTTTACTTCTGCATCGCCTATCTCCTTCTTGCCCTGGTAATGACGATGGCGGGCAAGTTTCCGGATTTCGGGAATATGTTCCCGCATTGGCTTTATTCAACGTTCAACCCGAACGACAAGACCAATCTGGCCCCGTACCGTTTTGTACACTTCGTCGTAATCGTGATCCTGGTGATACGTTTCGTGCCAAAGGAATGGGAAGGCCTGCAATGGCGGATGTTTGACCCCCTCATTGTTTGCGGTCAGCAATCGCTCGCAGTGTTTTGCGTCGGCGTCTTCCTCTCGTTCGTCGGTCATTTCGAACTGATGATGAGCTCTGGGTCGCTGTTTGCGCAGATTTTTGTGAGCGTGACCGGCATCGCGATCATGACCATCGTCGCCTACTACATTTCCTGGTCGAAGCGACAGGATAAGCCGGTCGCCAAACCAGTCCCCAAGCCGGCGGCCGCGTCCAACGCTGGCTGATCTGGCACGAGTTGGGCTCGTCGTTCGGTAGTTAGCGGCGAGGCTTATTCACCAACCTGCCTCTGGATGAAATCCCGCTCCATGAGGTGGACCAGCTCACTTCTGCATCGGAGTCGGTTGCACTGGTATCCTGCGCCCGCTTTCCCTCCAGTGCGAAAATCGCGCCTTGCGGATCTATGCACCGGACGATCCATTCCCCTCCGGGCACTTCAATCGGGCCTTCAAAAATCTTGCCGCCAGCGCCTGTCACGCGCTCCAGCGCGGCATCGAGATCACCAACGTTAAAGTAGTAAAGCCAATATGGAACACGCTCGGCGGGACGTTTGGTGAATATGCCCCCAATCGTCTGGCCGGCAGTCGAAAACAATTGGTAGGTATCCGTTGGACCAAGTTCAGTGTCCGCATTCTGCCAACCGAACAGCTCGCGATAAAACGCAAAGGCCTTGGCCCAATCGCCGGCAAGCAATTCGTGCCAGCCCACCTGTCCAGCTCCGTCCAATTCGGCGGGCTGCTGGCCAGGCTGTAGCCGATCGATCAATCCAAACATTGCACTCTGCGGGTCAGCTACGACTGCAATGCGGCCGATGTTGCTATTCGTTGGCGCGACGTAGATGGCCCCACCCAGACGTTTGATACGGTCTGCGGTGGCATCCACATCGGTGACGATGTAGCCCATCCACCTTGGCGTCGCGCCCATTCTCCGGGCTTCCTCCGGCAGCTCCATCAGCCCGCCTAATGGCGTCCGCTCGGCTCTCAAGAACGTGTAGGTCAGATCTGCGATCGAGGCGTCCTCGGCCTGCCAGCCCACGACTTGAGCATAGAAAGTTCGCGCGGCCGCCACATCTGTGGTCAT
>JAICIT010000172.1 GCA_025960445.1 Bradyrhizobium sp.
ATCCTGACCCTGATCCGCGATCTGCAACGCGATCACGGGACTGCCGTGCTCTTCATCACCCATGACATGGGGGTGGTGGCTGAAATCGCCGACCGCGTCGCGGTAATGCGTCAGGGACGCCTCGTCGAGTCCGGAGCGCTCGACAACATCCTGCGCGCGCCATCGATGGAGTACACCCGCAATCTGCTGTCAGCGGTGCCTAGCCTGGTGCCCCGCATGGCGCGCGCCGATTCCGCCGAGGCCATAGTGCTCGAGACCAGCGAATTGGGAAAAGTCTATCGCGAGCGATCCTTTTTCGGCGGCTTGCGCGAAGTGGCTGCGGCGCAAGATGTCACGATCACGCTGCGCAAGGGCCGCACGCTAGGCATCGTCGGCGAAAGCGGCTCCGGAAAATCGACCGTGGCGCGCTGCATTGTCCGGTTGATCGATCCGAGCTCGGGCGGCATTCGCCTTGCCGGGCGCGAAATATCGGAGCTGCCGCGCCGATTGCTGCAACCACATCGCAAGCGAATCCAGATCATCTTTCAGGACCCCTATCGCTCGCTTAATCCACGGATCACCGTGGGAGAAACGATTGCCGAAGGCCCGGTTAATTTCGGCATCCCAAAACAAGCGGCGCTGGCGAAAGCGCGCGAACTGCTGGAACTGGTCGATTTACCTACTGACGCGATCTCGCGCTATCCGCACCAGTTTTCCGGTGGGCAGCGCCAGCGCATTGCGATTGCCCGGGCGCTTGCGCTTGATCCCGACGTGCTGGTCGCCGATGAGGCCGTATCCGCGCTCGATGTGTCGGTGCAAGCGCAGGTTCTGGAACTGCTCGGTGAAATCCAGACCCGTCTTGGCATCGCGCTGTTGTTCATTACCCACGATCTACGCGTTGCGGCTCAAATCTGTGACGATGTCGCGGTGATGCAGCGCGGCCGGATTGTCGAACAGGGACCGGCGGCCCAGGTGCTGACCAATCCGCAGCAGGCCTATACCCGCCAGCTCCTCGAAGCCGCACCGGGACGCGAGTGGGATTTCGCGAATTTCCGACCGGTCGCGCGTACCATTGCCGCGATGCCATAAACCAGCCGGCGTTCCAATCACGTTCGAAGCAAGCAGCACCCGTCTGCGCGGCATGCAAAAGCGGATTGCTTCGTCGCTTGCGCTTCTCGCGAAGAGGAGGCTAACGTCACGCGCGCAAACAGTTGACCGAGAAACTTGATGGCCCGTATCGCCGTTGGCGGCTTCCTGCACGAGACCAACACCTTTGCGCCGACGAAGGCGACATATGACGACTTCGTGCATGGCGGCGGCTGGCCCTCCATGTCTCAAGGGGCCGACGTCCTCCGGGTCATGCGCGACATCAACGTCGGCCTCGCCGGCTTCGTGCATGCGGCCGCAGCCCAGGGCTGGGAATTGGTGCCGACCATCGCCTGCGGCGCCAGCCCCTCGGCGCATGTGACACGCGACGCCTATGAGCGCATCGTCAAGGTAATGGTGGACGGCATCCGGACGGCGGTTGCGCTGGATGGCGTCTATCTCGACCTGCACGGCGCTATGGTCACCGAACATCTCGACGATGGCGAAGGCGAAATCCTCAGACGCGTGCGCGAGGTGATCGGCAAGGATTTGCCGCTGGTGGTCAGCCTCGACCTTCACGCCAACGTCACGCCCGAAATGGTGAAACACGCGGACGCATTGATCGCCTATCGCACCTATCCGCACGTCGATATGGCCGATACCGGTCGCGCGGCCGCAAATCATCTCGCGCTGCTGCTGCGAGACAAACAGAAGCTTGCAAAGGCGTTCCGGCAATTGCCGTTCCTGATTCCGATTAGCTGGCAGTGCACCAACGATCAGCCCAGCAAGAGCATCTACCGGAAGCTCGCAGCGCTACAGGGCGACGCGGTGCCGACGCTATCCTTTGCGCCAGGCTTTCCGGCCGCGGATTTCGTGGATTGCGGACCGAGCGTGTTCGCCTATGGCCGCACCCAGGCGGCCGCCGATGCGGCCGCGGACAGCATCGCCGCACTGATCGAAAGCCACGAGGATGATTTCGATGGCCGCATCTATACGCCGGACGAAGGTGTGCGCCACGCGATCGAACTGGCGAAGAGCGCCGGCAAACCGATTGTCATCGCGGACACGCAGGACAATCCCGGTGCAGGCGGAGATTCCGACACGACCGGCATGCTGCGCGCACTGGTGCGCAACAACGCCGACAAAGCTGCCATCGGAGTGATCTACGATCCGCAATCGGCAAAGGCCGCGCATGCCGCGGGCGTCGGTGCCGAGATTACTATTGCGCTCGGCGGCAAATCGGGCATCCCGGGCGATACGCCCTATCAGCAAACTTTCACCGTCGAAAGTTTGTCGGACGGACAATTCGTAGCTCCCGGTCCCTATTATGGCGGCCGCGAGATGGACATGGGACCTTCGGCGGCGCTGCGGATCGGCGGCGTCAGGGTCGTGGTCAGCTCGCACAAGGCGCAATTGGCCGACCAGTCGATGTATCGCTACGTCGGAATCGAACCGACCGAGCAGGCCATTCTTGTCAACAAGAGTTCGGTGCATTTTCGCGCCGACTTCGAACCGATCGCCGAGAAGCTTTTGATCTGTGCTGCACCGGGCGCAATGCCCGCAGACACCGCGGCGCTACCTTGGACGCGACTACGTCCGGGCATTCGCATCAAGCCGAACGGTCCTGTTTTCGTTTCCGCAAACAAATCACGCCTAACCGGATAGAGGAAAAATGCCCAATATCGAACGCATCGACGGCTATGCCGACGAACTCACCGCGATCCGCCGCGATCTGCACGCGCATCCGGAGATCGGGTTTGAGGAAGTCCGCACCTCCGGGATCGTTGCCGACAAGATGAAGCAATGGGGCATCGAGGTACATCGCGGCATTGGCGGCACCGGCGTGGTCGGCGTGCTCAGGGGCAAGGGCACGAATGGAAAACGCATCGGCCTGCGTGCCGACATGGATGCGCTGCCGATGGAGGAAAACACCAACCTGCGCTGGCGCTCGACCATTCCGGGCCGCTTCCATGGCTGCGGCCATGACGGCCATACGACCATGCTGCTCGGCACCGCGCGTTATCTCGCCGAGACCCGGAACTTCGACGGCACCGTGCATTTCATCTTCCAGCCGGCCGAAGAAGGCCTCGGCGGGGCGCGCGCCATGATCAAGGACGGGCTGTTTGAGAAATTCCCTTGTGATGAGGTTTACGGGCTGCACAACGCGCCCGACCTGAATCACGGCGAGATCGCGATCCTGCCGGGGCCGGCGATGGCCGGCGCGGACTTCTTCGACATCACCATCAACGGCTATGGCGCACATGGCGCGATGCCGGAGCGATCCAAGGACCCGATCGTGATCGCGATGACACTCGGACAGGCGCTGCAGACCATCGTCAGCCGCAACGTCGACCCGCTTCAGGCGGCGGTACTGTCGATAACCCAGCTTCACGCAGGCTCCGCTTACAACGTCATTCCCGGTGAAGCCAAACTTTGCGGCACCGTGCGGGCGTTTTCCGATGAGGTACGAGCGCTGATCCGGGAGCGGATGCGTGCGCTTTGCGCCGGCATGGCCAGCGCGTTCCAGGTCGAGATCGTTGCCGACATCAGGGATACATTCAGCGTGCTGGTGAACCAGGAGGAGCAGTCCAGCGTGGTGGAGGCCGTGGCGCGCACCGTGGTCGATCCGGCCAAAGTAATCACCCGATCGCAGCCCAAGATGGGGAGCGAGGATTTCTCCGATATGATGCAGGCGGTGCCCGGCGCCTATTTCTGGGTCGGCCACGATGGATCGGTGCCGGTGCACAATCCCGGCTACGTGCTGGACGACAAGATCTTGCCGATCGGCGCCAGCATGTTCGCTCGTATTATCGAAACCCGACTTCCCGCAGGCGCCCATGCATAATGAAGCACAGGAAGCAGTGACATCGCTGCATGATCTCAGTGCGATCGACCTGATCGCGGGCTTTCGCGCCAAGCAATTCTCGCCGTCCGAAGTGCTGGAAGACGTACTGTCCCATATCGCGGTATGGGAGCCGCACATAAAGGCGCTTTACGCGTTCGATCCAGATGGCGCGCGCGCTGTGGCCAAGGCTTCAACCGAGCGTTGGCAGCAGGCCGAACCTGTCGGGCCGCTCGATGGCGTGCCGGTAACGATCAAGGACAACATCGCCACCAAGGGAGTGCCGGTGCCGCTCGGAGCGGCCAGCGTGAGGCTCGCGCCTTCCCCGGTGGATGCGCCGCCGGCGGCACGGTTGCGTGAAGCGGGCGCGGTGATCTTTTCCAAAACCACTATGCCGGACTACGGCATGCTCTCCTCCGGGCTTTCGAGCTTTCACCCCCTCACCCGCAATCCCTGGGACCTCAGCAAGAATCCCGGCGGCTCCAGCGCCGGCGCCGGCGCCGCGGGCGCGGCGGGATACGGTCCTCTGCACCTCGGCACGGATATCGGCGGCTCGGTTCGGCTGCCATCATGCTGGTGCGGGCTGGTCGGGTTGAAGCCAAGCCTCGGACGAGTCCCGATCGATCCGTCCTATGTAGGCCGTGTCGCCGGACCGATGACGCGCACCGTCGACGACGCCGCGTTGATGATGAGCGTTCTATCGCGGCCCGATCGCCGGGATGGCATGAGCCTGCCGCCTGCCAGCATGAACTGGAAGGCCCTGGACAAATCACCACGCAAACTTCGCATCGGGTTGATGCTCGACATCGAAGTCGGGCAGCCGCTCGAGCAGGCAGTGCGAAATGTCGTGAGCAAAGCCGCCAAGGCGTTCGAGGCTGCGGGCGCTGTCGTCACCGAGGTGCCGGGCGTGCTGACACGCGAGATGCTCGATGGCCTTGACAAATTCTGGCGCGCCCGCATGTGGGACGATCTTTCCAAGCTGACTCCGGAGGAGCGCGGCAAGGCGCTGCCCTATATCTTCAAATGGGCTGAACCCGGCGCGAAACTAAGCGGCGTCGAGGTCATCAGGGGCTTCAACGCCACCATGGCGATCCGGGCTGCAGCGGCAAAACTGTTCTCTGATCTCGACTACGTGATCTCGCCGGTGTCGCCGGTCGTGAAATTCGCCGCCGACCTCGCCTCCCCGCTCAACGATCCCGACAAGCCCTTCGAGCACATCGCCTACACCGTTCCGTGGAACATGTCGGAAAACCCGGCCATCTCGATCAATGGTGGCTATGACGAACAGGGCTTTCCAATTGGGGTCCAGATCATCGGCCGCCGCTTCGACGATCTCGGCGTACTCGGAATGGCGAAAGCGTTCGAGACGTTGCGAGGCCCGCAGAGGCCGTGGCCGGCTCCGCCTGCCCGATAATCAGCGAAGCAGGAAGACGTCGACGCCGGCACGAGGCCGGCGGGCATGGCGAGCTTTCATTCGGTCGCGCGCACGGATTTCACGATAAGCAAGGAAAGAAACACCTGATGGCGTATGAGACGATCAAGTACGAGGTCGCCGAGCAGATTCTCACCATCACGCTGAACCGACCGGACAAGCTCAATGCATTCAACGCCACGATGCAAAAGGAACTGATCGAGGCGTTTGACGCTGCCGACAAGGATGACGACGTGCGCGCCATCATTGTCACCGGTGCCGGGCGCGGCTTCTGTGCGGGCGCTGATCTTTCCTCGGGCGCCGACACCTTCGACCGCGACGCGCGGCGCGGGCCGGTAAAACGGATGGCCGATGGCAAAGTCGACTACAGCGATCCGAATGTGCGTGACGGCGGCGGTCAGGTGACGCTACGCATTTTCAAATGCCTGAAGCCGGTCATCGCCGCGGTGAACGGCCCCGCTGTCGGCATCGGCGTCACCATGCAGCTCGCGATGGATATTCGCATCGCTTCTGAAAATGCACGCTTCGGTTTCGTGTTCTCCCAGCGCGGCATCGTGCCCGAAGCTGCCTCGAGCTGGTTCCTGCCGCGCATCGTCGGCATCTCACAGGCGCTCGAGTGGTGCTATACCGGCCGGGTATTCCCGGCGCAGGAAGCGCTGGCCGGCCGCCTCGTCAGCAAGGTGGTGCCCGCGGACGAGTTGCTGCCTACCGCCCGCGCGCTTGCCCGTGAAATCGCGGCGAAAACCGCGCCGGTTTC
>JAICIT010000173.1 GCA_025960445.1 Bradyrhizobium sp.
CATGATCGAAAACGAGCGCTCGACTGCCATCAACCCCGGCGACGCCGTCGAGGAGAAGGTTTCGCTATCGGACCGCTTCGGCCTCTGGCTCGGTTTTCACCGCTGCAGCCAGGACGAATATCTCGCGATGGTGAAGGGATATTGCGGTCACTTCGGCATCAAGATCGCCGAGGAGGAACTTGAGCGCGAGGCCCTGGAATGGTCGACCACGCGCGGCTCGCGATCCGGCCGGGTGGCCTGGCAATTCACGCAGGAACTGGCCGGACGGCTGGGCGTAAGGCTCGCGCCGAAGTAGCTACGGTTTGCTTACGCTGCCGATCCGCGCAGTTCACGCGCCGTTGAGGAATTGAAGCGGGTCCACCGGGTTCGACCCCTTGCGGATCTCGAAGTGAAGCTGCGGTGAACCCACCTCGCCCGACTGGCCTGACTTGGCAATGACCTGGCCGCGCTTGATGGTGTCGCCGCGCTTCACCAGCAGTTCACTCGCATGGGCATATGCGGTGACGTAACCGTTGGCGTGGCGGATCAGGACGAGGTTGCCGTAACCCTTGAGCTCGTTTCCGGAATAGGCGACGACGCCATCTTCCGCCGCTTTCACGGGCGTTCCCTCTGGCACCGCCAGATTGATGCCGTCGTTCGACTTGCCGTTGGTCTTTGCGCCGTAGCTGGTGATCACTTTGCCGCGCACAGGCCATCGGAAGGTCGGCAATGCCCCCGTCGCTTCAGCCACTTTGCCGGGCGCCTCCACCGAAGGCTCATCCACCTTCGTGGTCGCCTGCGCCAATCGCACGCTTTGCGCGGGAATGGGTGAAAGGGCGGCCATTTTCGTAGCCGGGGGCGCCAGGGTCTGGACCGGCTGAGCAACCGCGACCGCAGCCGCTACTGGCACAGACGCCGCGGCGCTCCGTGCGCCGGGCACGGTCAATTTGGTGCCCACCTTGAGTTTCGCGTGGGGATCGAGACCGTTCAACCTTGCAAGCTCGGAAAGTGAAACGTGATTGCGATGGGCGATGCTGAGCAAGCCTTCGCCTGGATTGACGACGTGAACCGATGACGCCGCACTGGCAGCAGGCGGGGCGGCTACAACAGCGGCCACGGTTGACCGCGGGATGATCAGCTGCTGGCCCGGTGACAACGCGCGCGGACCCCGGTAGCCGTTGGCCTGAAGGATTGCGGCCGTCGAAACATTATAGCGGCGCGCCAGGATATCGATCGTGTCGGTGGTACCGACGATGACCCTGATGTCGCCGTGCGGCGCAACGCGCTCGGCCACGACCGGGCGGGCCGGCACAGTGCTGGTCGTCTCAACGCGGTGCGCGGGCGGAGCATAGGATGCGAGCCCGTGCCCTCCTCCGGACACGCCGCTGCTGACAATGGGACTGGATCGCGGTGCTGCGATCGGCGGCTGCAGCGCCCGCGACTGATATTGCGATTGCGGTCGGGAATATTGGGGAAGTTCGCGCCGTTCGATTGTGGGCGCCGGGACCGAGCCGGTGGCTTCAGATTGCGAGGCGAAAGGATTTGAAAAGCCATTTTGCGACATGCGCGTCGACATGTCGGCGCTGCAGCCCGCGAAGGCAAACGAGGTCAGCGCCAGTAACGCGACGTGCGGTACGCGGCGCGAGCGCAGCAACTCGATGGTGCGGGACATGGTTACTCACTCGTACGCAACTAACTGGCTTTTGAGTAAACACCTCCCCAGTAAACAAGCACTTAACCCTGCGAAGTCCCTGCAATTTGCAGCTGACCCGCCAATACGCCAAGCTGTCGAGGCCGACCAAAGGTGGTCGCCGAAGAGTGCGCGAGACCTGGCTTTAAAGCTCGCGAGCAATACCCGCCAGCGCCGGCACGAACCGCACGTCAACCAGCTCCTTGCGATCAAATCCGACATCCGTTCTGGTTACCCGGACCAGTCGTTGGATACCGTGACGCGGACCGACCGGAGCGATCAGGATGCCAGCCGGCTCGAGCCGCTCTGTGAGGGCGTCGGGAATTTGCTCCATCGCGGCGGTGATCAGGACACGGTCGAAAGTCCCGGCGTTCGCCGGCACGTCAAAGCCATCGCCCAGCAACACCTCGACATTATCGCAGCCGAGCTCCGTAAGCCGCGCCCGGGCACTGTCCGCGAGGGTCCGGTAGCGCTCGATCGTCAGCACATGACCGCAAAGCCGTGAAAGTATGGCGGCCTGGTAACCTGAGCCGGTGCCGATTTCGAGTACGCGGTGATGCCTACGAAGCTGCAACTGCTCTGTCATGTAGGCGACCACGAACGGCTGGCTGATGGTCTGCCCGCAATCAATGCTCAAGGCACTGTCGCGGTAGGCGTCCGCGCGATCGGCCGGCTGGACGAACGCCTCGCGCGGCACCTCCTCCATGGCGCGCAGCACCGCCTGATCGCTGATCCCGCGACGCCGAAGCGTGAGCTGAAACATCATCTTTTCCGGCGGATTTTGAACGGCGTCGCTCCCTCTAGTCGCATTTTCCAAGGAGGGCCTTGCAGTTTGATCCAAAGCGCCTCGGGCAGAGAAAAGATTTTTGGCGAATCAAGGTTCCGGGCCCGGAACCCGCCTTGATACCTTGGCGTTGGGAGCCGGGCAATTGATCCTGCTTTGCGGCGCGCAATAGGGCGTGCTGCTTTATACGTTCACATTGCGCGGGCTCGCGTTTTTTGCGATCCTCCGATCCGGGACGGGCAAGGACACCATCATGACTGCAGCGCGGCCGCCAGGCGGTTCTGTCTTCCTAGTTGAAGACGAGGTCATGATCAGGATGATGGTCGCCGACATGCTGGAGGAACTTGGCTACAGCATCGCGGCCGAGGCCGGCGAAATCAACGAGGCCATCAGGCTCGCCCAAAATACCGAGTTCGATCTGGCCATCCTCGACGTCAACGTCAACGGCAAGGTGATTTCGCCCGTTGCCGAGTTGATCCAGGCGCGCAACCGACCGTTTATTTTTGCGACCGGCTATGGCTCTTCCGGTCTTCCCGAAGAATACCGCGATCGTCCTGCGCTTCAGAAGCCATTCCAGCTTGAAACCTTGGCGCGCCTGATCGACAGCACGTTGAAGGGCGCAACGGTCTAGCGCGGCTTAGTTCCTACTTCAGCGTGGCGGTCAGCGCTTCCGAAAACTCATCATCGGTTCGGTCGAGCCGTAGCGGAGTCACCGAGACATAACGCGCGCCGAGCGCCCAGAGGTCGGTGCCCTCGGCCGGCGCATCGGCCTGAGCCAGCCGCTCAAAACCAATCCAGAAGTATGGGTTGCCGCGACCATCGCGGCGCTGGTCGACCTTGAGAAATCCGAGATTGCGTTTGCCCTGCCGCGTGACGCGTACACCCGCGACTTCATCGGGTGCGCAGGCCGGAAAGTTAACGTTGATGACAGTGTTCTTCGGCACGCCGGCGTCGAGTACCTTGCGCAAGATCGTCGGCCCGAATTTCAGCGCTGTGTCCCACAGCGGTGCATTGCGGGTCTCCACGCTGAACTCCTGCGAGAGCGCAAACGACGGCAGTCCCAAGATCGTGCCTTCCAACGCGCCAGCGATGGTGCCGGAATAGACCACGTCCTCAGCGACGTTGCGGCCCTTGTTGACGCCCGACAGCACCAGATCCGGCATGGTGTCCCCGAGGATGTGACGGGCTCCCATGATCACGCAGTCGGTCGGCGTCCCACGGATCGCGAAATGACGCGGACCGACTTCGCGCAAACGCAAGGGATCATTCAGTGACAGCGAATGCGAAACGCCGGACTGATCCAGCTCCGGCGCCACCACCCACACATCATCGGACAGCGCACGCGCGATCTGCTCGACGATCTTGAGACCGGGGGCGTGGACGCCATCGTCATTGGTGCAGAGAATTCGCATCCTAAATTCGCATCCTTTGATTGCGCCGTTCATTCCAGATCGGCCAGCGTCTCTTATCCCTCTCGCGTCCTTGAAGCAAACTTCCGGCAGTCATCGGAGCGTGTAGCGAAAAGAGAGCGCGGCCTCTTCGATTTCGGTCGGCTCATCAGCCAAGAGCAGAGACGCGCTTGAACGAACTGGATCCGGTGATCCGTTCCGCTCAATCACGCCTACTTTCAACCCGCTGCAACGCGCTCACCGTCGGATGCGAACACGCCAGGGCCGAACGAATTTTGCCGGCCAGCTTTCGACGTGCAGTTCGAACTTTTGCGTCGCTGGCGCTGCGATTTCGCCGGCGTTTTGCTGTTCCGCAATTTCGTTCGAACTGGTTTCCGTTAATGGCGGAACGCTCCGCTCAAAAGCCGCGGCTTGCGGGGGTGATTCGGAAAAATGCTTGCGGGCGATCGCCAGTGCTTTGTCGAAATCCTCGGTATTCAGCCATGGCTCGGCGCGCACTTTCTCCGTTGCGTCATCCTCCCACAACCGCGACGCTTCGATATCGAATGCGCTCTTCTGTTTTTGATTGCAGGCCTGAATGCCGAATCCCGTTACGGCCCATTGTCTGCCCACCCAATAAATGTCCGCGATGCAGAGCCACGTCCTTCTCCGGAAGCCGGCTGTCGCCTAATCCAAAAAGGAAGATACCGGGCAATCACGGCTTCGCAACCGGAAGCCGGATTTCCCAGGCAAATCGTAGCGGACTACCGGTCGCGCGCAATTGCCTTGAGGCCGCCCATATAGGGCTGCAACACGTCCGGCACCGCGATCGAGCCATCTTCCTGCTGATAGTTTTCCATCACGGCAATCAGCGCCCGGCCCACCGCCGTGCCCGAACCGTTCAGTGTATGTACGAATCGCGGCTTGCCATCGGGCCCGCGATAGCGCGCGTCCATCCGTCGTGCCTGGAAATCTCCGCACACCGAGCAGCTCGAGATTTCCCTGAAAGCCCCGCCCTCGCCCTGGCCGGGCATCCAGACCTCGATGTCGTAGGTTTTCTGCGCCGAAAAACCCATGTCTCCCGCGCACAGCGTCATCACCCGGTAATGCAGATCGAGCTGCCGCAACACCTCCTCGGCGCACGCCAGCATTCGTTCGTGCTCGTCGCGGCTGGTCTCAGGCGTGGTGATCGAGACGAGTTCGACTTTCGTGAACTGATGCTGACGGATCATGCCGCGGGTGTCGCGTCCGGCGGCGCCAGCTTCGGCGCGAAAGCACGGCGTCAGCGCCGCAAAGCGCATCGGCAATTCCTTCTCGTCGCGAATGGATTCACGAACAAGGTTGGTCAGTGATACTTCGGCTGTGGGGATAAGTCCGAGGCGCTCGGTTCTTACTCTTTCAAGAAGCCCCGCTTTTCCCGTGGCGCTGTCGTTTTCATCAGCACCGGCGAGCAATTCACCCTTCACGGTCCAGAACTGGTCGTCTTCAAATTTCGGCAGTTGGCCTGTTCCGAACATCACCTCGTTGCGTACCAGCAACGGCGGATTCACTTCCGTGTAGCCATGCTCGTTGCTGTGCAGGTCGATCATGAACTGTCCGATCGCGCGCTCCAGCCGGGCGAGACCTTTCTTGAGCACCACAAAACGCGCGCCGCTCAGCTTGGCCGCGGTCTCGAAGTCCATGAAGCCCAGGGCCGCCCCAAGGTCGTCATGCGCCTTCGGCGTGAACGCGTATTTGTTTTTGTCGCCAAACACGTGACGTTGGACATTGCCGTGTTCGTCCGTGCCGTCGGGCACGTCCTCGAGCGGCAGGTTCGGAATGGCAGACAGCTTCGCGGCGAGCTCATCGTCGGCGGCCTTTGCCGCCAACTCGAGCTCCGGCATCGTGGTCTTGAGTTCAGCGACCTCGCCCATGAGCGCGGCGGCGCGTGCCTCGTCCTTTGCCTTCTTGGCCTCGCCGATCTCCCGTGATGCCGCATTGCGCCGTGCTTGTGCCTGCTCGGATTTGAGGATCGCCGCACGTCGCTGTTCGTCGATCGCTAACAACGACGCGGACTGAGGCTCCAGTCCGCGCCGCCCCAAGCCGCGGTCGAAGGCCTCTGCATTATCGCGGATCCATTTGATATCGTGCATGGCCCCATTCCTGCGTCAGGCCGCATTTATATCGGCCGTCCAGCGTTGTTGCCTTAGAACAAGCCGCGGATGCCCGGGTCAAGCCCGGGCGCCACGAATCGTTGGGAAGCTGCAGGAAATG
>JAICIT010000174.1 GCA_025960445.1 Bradyrhizobium sp.
ACTTTCGGCCCCTCCAGGAAGTCGGGGGCAGAATTGACGAAGCCGCCGAGGCGGACGACGCGGACCACCTTGTCGAGATCGCCAAGCGCGGCCTTGATTTGCGCCAGCAGGTTGATGGCGCATCCACGCGCGGCGGCGTTGCCCTGTTCCACACTGACGCCGGCGCCCAGTTTGCCCTTCGCAATCAGCTTCCCCTGTGGATCGGTGCAAACCTGACCCGAGATGATTAGCAGGTTGCCGGTTCGCACGAAGCCGACGTAATTGGCCACCGGGCTTGCGGGCTCATGCAAGACGACGCCCTGTGCCGCAAGTTTCTGCTCGACCGTACCCGCCATGTTTTCGTTCCCTCTTTGATGTCGATCCCGCCCGAACGTCAGCCGGCCGGTGCCGCTTTGTTGCGCATCGCGACCTCACATGCAAGTGAGCGCGGGCTGGTGCAATTAAAGTCGCCACCGCGTGTTGGTACGATTTCGTGAACCAGCCCCAGTTGCGGCGCAATAGAAAGCGAATATGGTTCAACGATTCGCCAGCACGTTTTAGCCGAGGAAGTCACATGGCCTGCCGATTCAGCCGTCCGCTTGTCCGATCGTTGTTGCTGACCGCTGCCACTGTTGCGCTCACAGGCTCGAGTCCGGCGAAGGCTGCTAACGCCGCAAGTGCCGCGTTTCTCCCACATCAGGCGCTTTACGATCTCAGTCTGATGAAGTCGCGCGGCTCGGCGGCGATCGACAATGCACGCGGGCGCATCCTCTATCGTTTTTCAGGCAGTGCCTGTGAGGGTTATGCGTCGGAATTCCGCCAGGTCTCCGAGCTCAATAGCGGCGAGGGGAAGGTGACGCTGAGCGACCTGCGCTCGTCTTCCTGGGAAGATGCCGAGGGCAAAAGCTACCGCTTCACAATCGACACCCGGATGAATGATGTAGAAACCGCTCCAGTCGACGGGTTCGCGGAGAGGACCGGCGATCACATCACGGTCAAATTGAAAAAGCCGGAGGCCAAGACGTTTGAGCTGGACGGCTCGGTTGTATTTCCCACCGAGCAGATCCGGCGGATCATCGCCGCAGCAAAACAGGGAAAGTCCGTACTTGAACTCACCGTGTATGATGGATCAGATAACGGCCAGAAGGTCTACAATACGCTGTCGGTGATTGGTCAGCCGATCCCCGCCGACCGGAGTACCGGTGCCCCCGATCCTTCAATCACCAGTGATCAGATGAAATCGATGACCCGATGGCCGGTGACCGTGAGCTATTATGACCGTGATGCCAAAGCCAAAGACGGAGAGCAGACACCGGCTTATTCGATGTCCTTCGAGTTGTTCGAAAACGGCGTCTCGCGCGCGCTGGTGCTCGACTACAATGATTTCGTGATTTCCGGCGCGCTCGGAAAATTTGACGTCAAGGATTCCAAGCCTTGCAGTAAGTAGGCCATCTGCCTCAATCTATGGCCTTGCCCGGCCCGTCATAGGCGATGCCCCGGATCACAGCCGTCTGGCCGAATTTCCTGCGGAGATCGTCGACCGCGCGTTCCGCGTGAGCGGAACGGCGGTCAAGCATATCGGTGTCGTCGGCTTGCGATCCCGGGCATAGCGCGCTGACGCCGGCGCCCATCAAGCGGAATGCCGTGCCGTCGATCTCCTTTGCCAGCATTTCCCGCGTCGTTGCGAAAATCTTGGTCGCCAGTTGCGTTGGCGCGTGGATCGATTGAGAGCGGGTGCGTTGGCGAAAATCCGCCGTCTTCAGCTTCAGGGTGACGGTCAGTCCCGAGAGATTGCTGCTTTTCAAGCGCGACGAGACTTTCTCCGAGAGCTGCCACAACATCTTTTCCAGTGTGGCGAAATCCCGGATATCCGTCTCGAAGGTGGTTTCGCTGGAGATCGTCTTGGCGCCGCGATCGGGCACCACTCGGCGATCGTCGATGCCGCGGGCCAAGCGCCACAGCCTGCGCCCCTCACTTGCGAACTGCTTCATCAATTCGATTTCATCGGCGCGTTGCAAATCGGCGATGGTGCGAAAGCCGCGTTGGATCAGCCGCTCCTGTGTCGCCGGCCCGACGCCGAAAATAAAACCGACCGGCTTGTCTGCCAGCATGGTGCGAGCCTCGTCCTGATCAAGCGCCGCAAAGCCGCGCGGCTTGTCCAGGTCCGACGCGATCTTGGCCAGAAACTTGTTGCAGGACAGGCCGATGGATACCGAAATGCCGATGTTGCGTTCGACCTCACGGGCGAAGCGGGCGAGCACCTTCGCCGGAACCATGCCATGCAAGAGTTGCGTTCCGCTGAGATCGAGGAAGGCTTCGTCGATCGAAAGCGGCTCGACCAGCGGCGTCAATGCCTGCATGGCATGGCGCACCTCGCGGCCGACCCTGACGTATTTCGCCATATCGGGCCGGATCACGATCGCGGACGGGCAAAGCTCCAGCGCCTTGAACATGGGCATCGCCGAACGAACGCCGAAGGTACGTGAAATGTAGCAGGCGGCCGAAACAACGCCGCGCTTGCCGCCCCCGATGATCACGGGCTTGTCGGCGAGGTCGGGATTGTCCCGCTTCTCGACCGTCGCGTAGAACGCGTCACAATCGATATGCGCCAACGTCAGCGAGGGCAGTGCTCGGTGCCTGACCAGACGAGGGGATCCGCACTCGGCGCATCGCCTGCTCGCAAATTCCAGATCGCGAAGGCAGTCGCGGCAAAAACAGGTCGGACCCAGTGAGGCTGGTGCGGCTGGTGCTCCGGTTTCGAAATTCGCACCCATCCGACGCGCCACCTTTCGCCAACCAGAAGGGAGCAGCACGTTAGCGCGAGTCTAAGAGGAACTTCAATTCGCAGCGCCGGTATTCACGGCACATCGCGCTCCCATTTGGGATCGTTCAGAGCCTGGTGAGCCGCGGCGATATTGGTTGGATGAAGCTGAGAGGCCTCGGCGAACGCCTTCACGGTTGTGTCGTCGCGCATCACGAAATCGAGCACGCTTGAAAGAAACCGCGGATCCGCGGCAGCGGTGCGCAGGGTCTCCGGACCGATTCCCGTCTCGGCCAGAAACAGACCTAAGCGTTCGGGGTCGCCCGCGACAAAAGAAAGCGCCTGAATTGCAACAATTTCAGCTACTTCCCGGGGATTTTGAACGGCCTTTTTCAACGCGGATATTTGCCTTTCCGTAACTTATGGTCTCTATTTTACGCATCATGCCCGAGTCTGCGGAGCGTCTTCAAGCAAGTGAAAACCACTTCGCGTAAAAATGACTGTCGGACTTAATGGGTTGGAGCGGGTCTGGCACTAGCTTCATTGCAACTTTCGACACGCTTCGGCCAGCAGGGTAAGGCCAAGGCCGTGGCCTGCAGCTTGGGGATTGGAGGGACGGGATGGCAAAAACCGTCCTGATCGTGGAGGACAACGAGCTCAATATGAAGCTCTTTCGCGATCTGTTGGAGGCGCATGGCTATCAAACGTCAGGCACGTCCAATGGCTTCGAAGCGCTCGATCTTGTCCGGAAGCTTCGTCCCGATCTCATCCTCATGGACATCCAGCTGCCTCAGGTGTCCGGCCTCGAGGTCACGCGCTGGATCAAGGACGATCCAGAATTGCGCGCCATCCCGGTGGTCGCGGTGACCGCGTTTGCGATGAAGGGCGACGAGGAACGCATTCGTGAGGGTGGTTGCGAGGCATATCTGTCTAAGCCGATTTCAGTCGGCAAATTTATTGAAACCGTTCGACGCTTTATCGGGTAAGGGAAACTTGGATGTCCGCGCGTATTCTTGTCGTCGATGACGTCCCCGCCAACGTGAAGCTGTTGGAAGCCCGCCTGTCAGCGGAGTATTTCGACGTGTTGACGGCATCGAACGGCAGCGAGGCGCTCGAAATCTGCGCGCGCGCAGAATGCGACATCATCCTGCTCGACGTGATGATGCCCGATATCGACGGCTTCGAGGTCTGTCGCCGGCTGAAAGCCAATCCGGCCACGCATTTCATTCCCGTCGTGATCATCACCGCGCTGGACAGCCCTGCCGATCGCGTGCGCGGCCTTGAAGCCGGCGCTGACGACTTCCTCACTAAGCCGGTCTCAGACGTGGTTTTGATTGCTCGGGTACGTTCTCTGACCCGACTCAAGATGATGACCGACGAATTGCGCATGCGCGCGATCACTTCGCTTGAGATCGGCGTGCAGGCGCCGGAACGAAGCGCGGTCGCGGATACTGGCAAGGGCGGACGTATCCTTCTGGTGGATGATCGCCCCTCATCGTACGAACGGCTGGCGCCTGTGCTGCGGACCGAGCACACCGTGGATCTGCAAGCCCAACCAGCGGAAGCCTTGTTTCAGGCGGCCGATGGCAACTACGATCTACTTATTGTTTCGCTCGGGTTGCGCAATTTCGATGGCTTGCGGCTTTGCAGCCAGGCGCGCTCACTGGAGCGGACCCGGCACGTGCCGATTTTGGCGATTGCCGACGCGGACAACAACCCACGACTGCTGCGCGGCCTCGAAATCGGCGTCAATGATTATCTGTTGCGGCCGATCGACAAGAACGAGCTGCTGGCGAGGGCGCGGACCCAAATCCGCAAGCGTCGCTACACCGACGACCTGCGCGACAATGTGCAGAACTCCATCGAGATGTCGATTACGGATGCGCTGACCGGTCTTCATAACCGCCGCTATATGGAGACCCATCTGGCGACACTGGCCGAGCAGGCTTCGAGCCGCGGCAAGCCGCTGGCGTTGATGATGCTCGATATCGATTTTTTCAAATCGATCAACGACAGTTACGGCCACGATGCGGGAGATGACGTGCTGCGCGAATTCGCCGTTCGGGTTCGCAAGTCGATTCGCGGCATCGACCTCGCCTGCCGTTATGGCGGCGAGGAATTTGTCATTGTGATGCCGGAGACCGACTTGCACGTCGCGGGCATGGTTGCGGAACGGCTGCGGCGCTCGATCGCGGGTGAGCCCTTTGCGGTGAGCAAGGGCGCAAAGTGTATCGAGGTCACCATATCGATCGGGCTTTCAACCCTGGAAATAAAAGGCGAGTCCGTGGCGGACGTAGTGAAGCGGGCCGATATCGCGCTGTATCGGGCCAAGCACGATGGCCGCAACCGGGTGGTCGCTCAGGCGGCTTAAACATCAGGGGGGCGCCGGGTCCGCCGCGAAGATGACCGCTTCTTCGCTGCGCCTGCCGTATTCCCTCCGTCTCGCCCCACAATTCCAACACCCGCGTTACCGAGCAACACGCGAGCGGCTTCCTTGGCGGCGCGCGCCATCGACGGATCGTCGCGCACCAAATCTTGCGCGATTGAGCCGTCAACCAACAGCGTGAGTTGCGTCGCCAATCCTTCCGGATCGGGGACATCGAGTTTTAGCAAAAGGTCGCGAAACCAGATCCGGCGGCTTTCCTTGAAGGCAATCGCGATCTTTTTGACCGATTTATCCTCCGATCCGAGTTCGGCGACGGCGTTGACGAACGGGCAGCCTCTGAAACCTTTGCTGGCAAACCCGCGCTCCAGTCGGTCGAACGTTCCGAGAATTTGCTCGATCGGCGGTTTGTCTGAAGGCGGTGCCTTATTGAATCGTCCCTGCAGGTAGGCGGCGATCAATTCATCCTTGGACGGGAAGTGGTTGTAGAGCGTGCGCTTGCTGATTCCAACTTCCGCGGCAATCGTGTCGACGCCGACCGCACGAATGCCTCGCAGGTAAAACAGCCGATCGGCCGTCTCCAGGATCCGCTCCTTCATGCTTTGCTTTTCGGGTCGCAATGTCATCGCCGAAACCTTGGCCAGCTTGCGAACGCTAGCTCCTCAAAAAGCGCGATGCAGATGCGCGTGTAAACATGTCGGTGCTGTTGCTGTGGAGGCTTGACAACCTCATTCGCCCGTAGCCTAATTACACAGATCGGTGTAATCAAGGCCGATCTGGTGCGGGTCGCGATTTAAGCGGGACCACGAAAGAAGAACAACCATGGCTCTGCTGCAGATTCTGCGTCCTACGCTTCCCATCCTGATCGGCGCTTCCATTATGCTGACGCTCAGCATGGGCCTGCGTCAATCGCTCGGGATTTTTCTGCAGCCTTTGACGCATGACATTCAAATCTCGGTTTCCGATTTC
>JAICIT010000175.1 GCA_025960445.1 Bradyrhizobium sp.
AGATCGGACGCCGCGCTCTGCGCGGCAATCACCGGAATGATCGGAGGAACGGAAATCGACATGCTACGAACTCGCTTGGCTCCGCAAGCTAGCGCAGCGTCGTAAACCTCTCGTTAACCGCCCAGCGTAAGCGGATTGGGCTTTGGCTTACGCGCGTTCCGAAGCGCGAAAGGATTCAAGAACTTGCCACCAAGTTCTCACCTGCCGGCTGAGATCGATCAGGAATTGAGCGCCTTCAGGATTCGCACCGCCGCGCTGAAATCGACCACGCGGGCCGCCCGCCGCGCGGCGACCTCTTCGTCGACGCCCCACTTTTCGCTGTTCCAGTCCTCGTCGACGTGAGCCGCAGCCCAGACCTGATCAGGATTCGCGACGCCGCGCAGCAGCGCCAATGCCAGCAACGCCGAACCGGTCAAGCTCGTAATCACGTGCAGCGCCGCGAGCGACCATGCATCGTGAGGCAGCGCGGCTCGCGCGGCAGCTATCGCAGACTCCGGCTGGCGAATGTGCACGATGCCTTCCGCCAGGATGAAATGCGCGCCGAGCGCCTCGGCGGCCCAGAACACGATCGGGTCCCAATGCGCGGCCTCACGCGCGACCAGCGCCTCGGGATGTCCGGCTCGATAGAACAACAGATCGGTCTCAAAGTACTTCGCGATATCGTCCATAACGGCATCGACGCGGTCGACCACGGCATCGACGACGCTGTTGGCAAACCGCGTCATCGGCATGGTCATCAGCTCGATGAATTCACTCTGAGCTTCCCACTCCGCGACGATAGCTGCGGCGATCTCCCGCACAGGCGCAATCACCTTCCGGCCCGAAGGCGTTCGGATCGGTTTGTCATCAAGGGTGACTGCGAAACCGCCGGTCGCTTCTGCCACGGCCACGTTCGAGTAGAAGCGCCTGCGCTGTGGTGCGCGCGCGGCGCGCCGCACCGCCTCCTCCGGATCGAGCGGCGATGTTTCGGATGCTTGCTCGAACAACTCACGCATGCGTGTTACGGCTCTTTTTGCGATACCTGCCAGGTAACACTAAGCCACGCGCCAGCGCAAAGAAAGCAGCGCAAGCCTCGCTAATTTGCGCAAGACCGAGAATAGGCGGCGCGCTCGTTCGGTCCCAGCCCGCTGGCCGCGGCATCATCGAGACAGCTCTTGATCCGATCGCTGAACGACGGCCTCGGCGCGGGCGCGTAGCTCTGCTGGGGCGGCGCATCCATCTGCGGTACGACCGGGACTTCGATCCGCGGCGGTGGCGGCGGAGCTGGCATTGGCGGATTGAATTGCGAGCCGCCCGGCGGCAGGACTTGCGCCGAAGCGGCGCTCGCCAACATGATGGCGGTTGCGAAGACCATACCGGCTGCGTGTTTCATCAGGGGTATGTCGTCATCCCCTCACCAAAGCGCAAATGAATTATTCTTCAGGCGCGTTCTCGATCGGATCAAACCTGTCGGCCTCCAGCCCGAGCAGATTCCACGACTGCAGCATATGCGGCGGCAGCGGCGCGGTGACATCGATAACGCCGCCGCGTGGATGAGGTATCACAATCCGGCGAGCCAGCAGATGCAGCCGCTTCTGCAATCCCCCAGGCAACTGCCAGTTTTCCTTATTGAAATACTTGGGATCGCCGACAATGGCGTGATCGATATGCGCCATGTGCGCGCGCAACTGATGAGTGCGGCCAGTGACGGGCTTCAGCGACACCCATGCGAGCTTCTGCGCCGAAGTCTCCACCACCGCGTAATAGGTCACGGCATGGCTGGCGCCCTCGTCACCATGCGCGGCGATGCGCATGATCGTGTCTTCCTCGCCCTCTTCCTTCGCGAGATAGGTGGAAATCCGGCCCTGTTTCGGCTTCGGCACGCCCGCGACCAAAGCCCAGTAGATCTTGCGCGCCGAGCGGTGGCGGAATGATCCGGTGAGTGCTGTCGCCGCGAAGCGTGTTTTCGCGACCAGCAGGCAGCCGGCGGTTTCCTTGTCGAGACGATGCACCAGCCGCGGTTTCTGACCCTTGGCGTCGCGCATCGCTTCAAGCATCTGGTCGACGTGCCGCGTAGTGCCGGAGCCGCCTTGAACCGCAAGTCCCGCTGGCTTGTTCAGCACCATCACGTCGGCATCTTCGTAAAGCGTTATTTCCTTGAGTGTTTGAAGGGTCCGGCTCGCGGCTTCCGACAGATGTCCCGGGACTTTGGGCGCATCGAGCCTGAGCGGCGGAATGCGAACGCTTTGGCCTTCTTCCAGCCGGTCCTTGCTATCGGCGCGCCTGCCGTTGACGCGCAACTCGCCTTTGCGGACGATGCGCTGGATGTGAGAGAATGACAGTCCAGGAAACCGCGCCTCGAGAAACCGGTCGACCCGCATGTTATTCTCATCGGCGGTAACGACGACGGTTTGAACCTTGCTCGGCAGCGCGACCGGCTCGGCGGCAGCAATGGAAGGTTCCGGCTGCGACTTTGCGGCGCGCGCGGGCACGCGCATGGCGGGTTTGCCGCCGGGCCGATGCGCCTGCGGCCGCTCCGCCTGCGAGCCCCGGTAAGGAGGTGCACCCCTCGGGCGATCCCCTGAAGCGCGGGACTTCGCGAGGGGTCTCCTGATACGACGGCTCATATTGACGGCAGCTCCAGATGTCGGCCGTTGGGTAGCGCAAAACCGTCCAATCGTCACGGCGAAATCGCTACAAATCCGGCTCGGGATCGGCCATGTTGGGCGAAACACCAGGGAATGCGGGAGCAAGGGATGACGCTGCGGAAATCGGCATTGGCGATCACCGCGATCATGGTCGTGAGCGCAGCTTGGGCCCAGCAAAGCCCGATGCCCGAGGATATCGCCTGGAAGCTGCTGGAGCTCGGCCGAGTGATCGATCCGCCGAAGACGGCTCAGCTCTACGCGCCGCTGCAGCAAAAAGAACCCTATGCGGCGGTCAGGATCGAGCGGGATATCAAATATGGCGCGGCCGACCGCAATCTGCTCGACGTCTTCACGCCGGAAGTCGCTCCGGGGTCGCCTCGCCCAGTGCTGATTTTCGTTCACGGCGGCGGCTTCGTCGCGGGTGACAAGCGAACCGGAAACAGCCCGTTCTATGACAACACCATGCTGTGGGCGGTGAAGAACGGCTTTATCGGCGTCAACACGACTTATCGGCTGGCGCCGCAATCGCCGTGGCCCGCAGCAGCGGAGGACTTAGGCGCCGCGGTCAAGTGGACTTCGGACAACATCGCTGCCCGTGGTGGCGATCCCAAACGCATCTTCCTGATGGGACATTCCGCAGGCGCGGTGCATGTCGCCACCTACGTGTCGCATCCTGAGTTTCAAAAAATTGGGGATGGCGGCCTCGCCGGTGCCATCCTTGTATCCGGCATCTACGAACTGAATGGAGAAGATTCAGGCGATGCCGAGAAGGCCTATTTCGGAGCGGACACATCGCTTTACGCCGTCCGATCGTCGCTAAAGGGACTGCAAGCAACGAAGCTACCGCTCATGATCGCCAGCGCCGAACTGGACCCGCCGCGGTTTGTTCAGCAATTCGAGTTGCTGAAGCAAGCCGCCTGCAACGGCGCGCACGGATGCCCCCGCGCGGTAATGCTGCCGCAGCACAGTCACATGTCGGAAGTCTATTCGATCAACACGCCGGACACTCGTCTCACCGATGAGATCCTTCAATTCGTGAGCACCGGCAAGTAGCGCCTACGGGTCGGCTACTACTTGGCTCGCCGCTCGCGGCGCAGCTTGGCCCAGTAATCCAGCCGCTTGCGGAGCTCACGCTCGAAGCCGCGATCCGGCGGATCGTAAAAGGTCTGACGACCCAGCGCTTCCGGGAAGTAATCCTGACCCGAGAATGCATCCGGCGCGTCATGATCGTATTCGTAGCCGCTGCCATAGCCTTCCGATTTCATCAGTCCGGTCGGCGAATTCAGGATGTGCTTCGGCGGCAACAAGGAGCCACCTTCCTTGGCCGCCCGCATCGCCGCGCCGAACGCTTTGTAAGCAGCATTCGATTTCGGGGCCGTCGCGAGATAGATCACGGCCTGCGCGATGGCGAGTTCGCCCTCCGGATGACCGAGGAAGTCGTAGGCGTCCTTGGCGGCATTACAAATCACCAGCGCCTGCGGATCGGCAAGACCGATGTCCTCGACCGCCATCCGCACCACGCGCCGCGCCAGAAACAACGGGTCCTCGCCGGCGTCAAGCATGCGCGCGAGATAATACAGGGCGGCGTCAGGATCGGAGCCGCGCACTGATTTATGCAGCGCCGAGATCAGATTGTAATGCCCGTCGGCGGATTTATCGTAGATTGGTGCACGCCGCTGCAGGATCTCCTGCAATTGTGCGGCATCGAAGGTTTCACCTTCGCGTGCGGCGCGCCACACTTCTTCGGCAAGCGTCAGCGCGGCGCGGCCATCTCCATCGGCCATGCGGACAAGCACCGCGCGGGCTTCCTGATCGAGCGGGAGCTTTTTGCCTTCGATCTTTTCGGCATGGGCGAACAGCTTTTCGATCGCATCCGAATCCAGGGAATGAAACACCAGTACGCGCGCCCGCGACAACAGCGCCGCATTGAGCTCGAATGATGGATTTTCAGTGGTGGCGCCGACCAGCACCACGGTGCCGTCTTCCATCACAGGCAAGAACGAATCCTGCTGTGCGCGATTGAAGCGATGCACCTCGTCGACGAACAACAACGTGCCCGTGCCGGTCTCGCGCCGCGCGCGGGCCGCATCGAACGCTCTCTTCAAATCCGCAACTCCGGAAAATACCGCCGAGAGCTGTTCGAAGTGAAGTTCGGTCGCATCCGCCAGAAGCCGCGCGACCGTCGTCTTGCCCGTGCCGGGCGGACCCCAGAAGATCAGCGATCCGAGAGTGCGCGTCGCAAGCATCCGTGTCAGCGCGCCGTCAGGTCCCAGAATGTGATCCTGCCCGACCACCTCGGATAGGCTGCGGGGGCGCAATTTGTCGGGAAGCGGATGCGGCGCATCTGCCTCCATCCCTGCGGCAGCGAACAGGTTAGCAGCTTCGCGTGGTCGTTTCGGGCTCATCCGCCGAGCGTGACGTTGATCTGCTGGCCGCCGCGCACCAGCGTAATGCGCCAGAGCCGGGCGGATTCGCGCGCGACCTTATCAAGGTCCGCAGTCTTGGCGATTTTCTGATTGTTGACAGCCATAATGATATCGCCCTTCTGAAATCCGACATTGGCTGCTGTTTGACCATCGGCCAGATCAGTGATCACGACACCGGCGGTATCGGAATCAAGATGCAGCTCGTCGGCCAATGCGGGCGAGATATTTGCAATCTTGGCGCCCTGGAATGGTGAGCGCCCGGTCAGCACGATTTCGTTGCGGCCGCTATCGGGCGCGGTTTCGAGCGGCACGGCCAGCTTCAGCGTTTTTCCGGCTCGCGCGACTTCGAGTTGCGCCGTGCCGCCGAGCGGGCGGGTCGCGAAACGATAGTCAAATGCGTTCGGATCCTCGACCGTCTGACCGTCGACCGCGATGACGAGATCGGATGGTTTCAGTCCAGCCCGCGCCGCCGGGCTGTTCGCAACGACGTTGGCGACCAGGGCGCCGGTCGGAAGCCTGAGCCCCAATGTTTCGGCGATCTCCGGCGTCACTGCTTGCAGACGTGCACCAAGCCATGGCCGCTTGACCGCGTTGCCGCCGCTCTTGGCCGAAGCAACCACCACCCGCACCATATTGGCGGGAATCGCGAAGCCGATGCCTTGCGATCCGCCCGAGCGCGAGAAGATCGCCGTATTGATTCCGGCGAGCTTGCCGGTCATGTCGACCAAAGCGCCGCCGGAATTGCCGGGATTGATCGCGGCATCGGTCTGAATGAAGAATTGATAGTCGGTGATGCCGACTTGCGTGCGCGCCAACGCCGAAATGATGCCGTGGGTAACGGTTTGCCCGACGCCAAAGGGATTGCCGATCGCCAGCACCACGTCGCCGACCAGCAATTCGTCCGAGTTGGCAAAATCGAGCGTGGGAAATTTCTCGTGTGAATGCTTCAGGCGCAACACGGCCAGATCCGTCCGACTGTCCTTTAGAACGATCTCGGCCTCGAATTCGCGCTTGTCGGACAGTGAAACCTTGACCTGAT